>CAJXRJ010000512.1 GCA_913058555.1 uncultured bacterium | reverse complement strand
GAGATGTGTATAAGAGACAGGATCCACCCGCCGCCACGAGCCCCGGGGCTCGTGGCGCCGGGTGGATCGTGCGTTCCGGGACACGCCCACCGTGGTGGACGTCGGCGGCGTGCCCTTCGGGGGCCGCGGCATCACCGTGATCGCGGGTCCGTGCAGCGTCGAGGGAAAGGAGGTGATCCTCGAGGCCGCGGGCATCGCGAAGCGCGCGGGTGCCCACGTCCTGCGGGGTGGGGGCTTCAAGCCCCGGACGAGCCCGTATGCGTTCCAGGGCCTTGGGAAGGAGGGGCTGCGCCTGCTCAAGGCCGCAGGCGACTCCGTCGGCATGCCGGTGATCAGCGAGATCATGGACGCCGCGCAGCTGCCCGCGTTCCTGGACCACGACATCGACTGTCTCCAGGTCGGTGCCCGCAACATGCAGAACTTCACGCTGCTCAAGGCCATCGCAAGAGCCGGCAAGCCGGTGATGCTGAAGCGGGGGCTCTCCGCGACGATCGAGGAGTGGCTCCAAGCCGCCGAGTACCTCGCAGCCTTCGGCTCCGAGGGCATCATCCTCTGCGAGCGCGGCATCCGCACGTTCGAAACCGCCACGAGAAACACCCTCGACCTCACCGTCCTTCCGCTCATGCGCCAGTGGACCCACCTGCCGATCATCGTGGACCCCAGCCACGCCGCAGGCATCCCCGCGCTCATCCCGCCCCTCTCCAGGGCCTCCATCGCGGCCGGCGCCGACGGCGTCGCCGTGGAGTGTCATCCGCGCCCGAAAGAAGCGCGCAGCGACGGCGCCCAGGCCCTGCTCCCAGGGGAGCTGTCCGGCCTGATCGCCGACGCCCGGATCATGGCCGCCGCGGTGGGCCGCTCATTCGTCGCGCCCGTCCGGGTCTGAATCGTCGTCGGGGGTTTCTGCGATGCCTGTTCCAGCGTCGACGGAAACGCGTGACTTGATATCCGCCCAGTCGATGTCCAGGGGCCGCGGGTCCGGTACGTCCAGGTCCTTGACCATGTCCATGATCATGGACGTGCGCGTGTCGTGGCCGGGGTGTGTTGAGAGGAACTGCAGCCCAGGGGGCAGCTGGCTTTCCGGGTACTTGTTGCCCAGCAGCGTGAAGAAGCGTCCCAATGCGTCCGGGTCCAGGCCGGCCTTCACCATGGCTTTGGTACCGAAGATGTCCGCTTCGGATTCGTGACTGCGGTCGTACCAGCGCTCGGTCACGACGCCGCCAAGCTCGCCGGCAATGCCCACGATGCCGCTGCTCTGGCCGAAGATCACCATCATGCCCGCGTACAACCCGATTTTGTTCGCGATGCGCTTGAGCCCGTGCCGTTGGAGCACGTGCGCCATCTCATGCCCGATGACGCCCGCGACCATGTCGGCGGAATCGGCGTCACGGATGAGCTGGTCGAACACGGTGATGTAGCCGCCCGGCAACGCGAAGGCGTTCGGCACATCACTCTCCACGATGCGCACTTTCCATTCGACGATGGAGGGGTCGAGGTCGGTGCCTTCGAAGTGGGGGGCTAGACGGTCGACCATGGCCTGGATGGCGGCCGTGACCTCTTCGTCCTCGATCTCGGGCCCTACCTCGATGCTCTCCTGGGCCGCCTCACCGAGGGGCTTGTCGGCCTTCTCATAGGGCAGCTTGTCCACCGCGGAGTCGACGGCGTTTCGGTAGCAGCCGGGCATCGAAATGAGGCCCCAGACGATCAGTCCGAAGAAGACGAAGCAGCCGATGGTCTGCCCGCGCGCCCAGCCAGTGGCCAGGCCTTGGAGCTTTGCGAGCTGGCGGTCGAGGTCGTTCCCGGCGGCGCCCTCGAGGACACGAAGGAACAGGGGATCGGTCGACCCGAGCACTAGCCCCTTGCCCGTGACGAGCACGGCGCCGTCGGCGTCGTCCTTCTTGAGGACGACGCCGGTCCAGGGGATCAGGGGCCCGTCTCCGTCGGCTGGACGGATGCCCGCTTCCGTGAGGTTCAAGGTCGCGGCGCGCCGCGAACCGTCCTGGACCGTGAACCCTTCCACGGTGACCTTCGAATCGAACTCGTCCTGCATCGTCATGGATTCCGGCGTGGTAGCGCGCCGTTCTGGTCGCGGGAGCGCGCCCGGATTGGCCCAAACGCACCGCGGCGCACGATAGCGTGCGCCGCGGTTGGATCGGTCTTTTGCAGGCCCGATCTTCGTGCTTTCTGGGGACCTGGGCGCGTCAATGGCCCGCCCCAGCCACTCACTTCAGGTCCTTGCGGGTCGCCCCGAGGGCCTGGAGCGCGTAGGCCGTGGCCAGGACCGGGTTGCCTTCCCACCAGCGCGGAGCGTTGCGGTTCACCCAAGAGCCGTCGGCCTTGCTCTGCATGGAGACGAGCCGGCCAGCGAGTTCGGCGCGCCAGTCGTGGCTCACTTCGTCCTTGGTCACGATCGCCTCAGCGCCGTAGATGTCCAGGGCCTTGGCCATCGTGTGGAAGTAGTAGAAGAGGCCCTGGTAGGGGGCCAGCGGATCGTTCGTGGTCACGAAGCCCGGGTTCACGTCCAGGTTGTAGTTCTCGGAGAGCCACTTCCAGCACGCCTCGACCCGGGGGTCGTCCTTCTTGAGACCGGCGATCGCGAAGCCCTTCAGGAGGGCGTAGGTCATGGATCCGTAAGAGCGCGGGACCTGGGTGCCGTCGGCCAGGGTGATGAAGCCCGCCTTCGAGTCGCCAGGCATGTAGCCCGCGCCGCCGTCGTCGCCGGATTTGATCACGATGCCCTTCCGGGTGACCTCCACGTCGTTGGACTCCGAACGGTTCTGGCAGCGTTCGAGGAACTTCAGGGCGTTCTGGATCGCGGGATCGTCCTCCTTGGCGCCCGCGGCGCGCAGGGCCTCGAGGGCCATTTGGAGGTTCGAAAGGTCGGGACGCTCGTCCCCGCCGTAGCCGATGCCGCCGTAGTAAAGATCGCCCTCGGAGTAGCCCTCGCCTTCGTCGGCCTGGAGGCGCTCGATGAACTTGGCGGCCCTGGCGACCACGGCCGCGTACTTCTTGTCCTTGGAGAGCGCCATGATGGCGGCCGAGGTGACGTAGTTCTTGAGGCGTCCCTGGTGGATGGAGCCGTCGTCTTTGGCCATCGTGGCGATCCACGCGAGCCCAGAGTCGATGGTCGTCTGGATGTCGCCGGGGCGCGGCTCGGGGACGACTTGCAGCGCGCCGATCACCATGGCGGTCAGCCCCGCGTCCGGGCGGCCGGGTGCGCCCCATTTGCCGTCTTCACTGGCGACGAGGAGGAAGCGGGCGCCCTTGAGGACCGCCGCATCGATCTCGGCCTGGGTCGCTTCGCTGAACTTCGGGAGCGGGGCAATCTGCGGGCGCTCGCCGGCGGTCTCGGGCGTGAGCTTCTTGCGCAGCACCGACAGGGCGTGGGCCGTGCGGGAGGTCTCGATCACGGCGCCGCGGATGCCGTCGACGGAGCCGTTCTTCCCGAGGCTCGAAACCAGGCGCATGGCGAGCTTCGTTTGCTCCGGAGCGGTTTCCGGGATGTCGATGCCGTCCATCGTGGGGGCGTTCACGCCGTTCTTCGCAAGCCAAACCGCTGCGCGGCCCAGGGCGGGGGCCGTGGTCGCTCCCGCATGCACGGAGAGGGCCGCCGCGGCGACGCGGGTTTGGGCCACTTTCGCCGGGCCCTCGGCCTTGGGATCCGCGATGGACCCGTCTTTGGCCTGGCGGCTGACCAGGTAATCGAGGGCCTTCTTGACGAAGGGGCCATCCGCCGCGACATAGGCCCGGGGGCTCTCGCGCAGGGCGTAAAGCACCCATGCGGTGGCCTCGACGCCGCCGCCGTAGGAGCCGTCCTCTGGGTTCTGGGTCGAGCGGATCCAACGAACGGAGCCGTCGACCACGTCCTTCAGGTCGGGCAGATCATCCCCCTGGGACAGGGCGGTGGCCACAGCAGGGGGTGCCGGAGCTGCCCCATGGCTGACGTCGCTCAGGGGAATGAGTGCCAACAGGGCGGGAACTAGCAGGGTGGTAATCAGTCTCATCATGGCTGCGGTAACGTAGTGCCCTGTCGCCGGGCGTCCAGCGCACACTTCGCTGGTTTTGGGCCTGACATGCTCTTCTTAACGATCCCGGGCCATCATGGTTCAGCCAGGCCCCCTTTCCTCTCTGCCGAATCCATGGGCGACGCACCGTTCATCCCCCTTTCTTTCACTCGCCATACGCCCGAGATCATGCTCGAGCGAGCGAAAGCCTTCGCGGACACCGCTGACCGGCGTCGGTCCGTGCGGACCTTCTCCCCGGATCCGATTCCTGCGGGTGTGCTCGACGAGTGCATCCGAGCCGCCGGGACAGCGCCTTCCGGCGCCCATAAGCAGCCCTGGACCTTTGCCGTGATCACCGACCCGGCCATCAAGGCCAAGGTCCGTGCCGCTGCCGAGGAGGAGGAGCAAGAGAACTACGGCGGGCGCATGAACGACGAGTGGCTCGACGACCTGCGACCGTTTGGCACCAACTCCGAGAAGCCCTTCCTGGAGATCGCCCCGGCACTGATCGTCGTGTTCCGTCAGGCCTACGAGCTCAAGGCCGATGGATCCCGCGGACAGAACTACTACACCCAGGAGTCGGTGGGGATCGCCAGCGGCATGCTCCTCGCGGCCCTCAACCATGCGGGCCTTGCGACACTGACCCACACCCCTAGCCCAATGGGCTTCCTCGGTGACGTCCTTGGCCGCCCCAAGAACGAGAAGGCGTTCCTGCTGATCCCCGTGGGCTACCCATCCGAGGGATGCGAAGTCCCGGCCTTAGAGCGCAAGGCATTGGATGAGACCATCGTCCGCTATGGGTGATGAGCCTGTGGACCTTGAGCTCCTCTACGTGACGGACCCCATGTGCTCGTGGTGCTGGGGCTTCGCGCCGGTGATCGCCGACCTCCAACTCCGATTGGGCGACACCGTGCCCATCCGGTTCGTGATGGGTGGGCTTGCACCGGATAGCGACGAGCCCATGGATGCGGAAACGATGGCCATGGTGCAAGGCGCCTGGAGAGCGGTGGCGGCGCGAACGGGCGCGACATTCAACCACGACTTTTGGAGCGAGTGCATCCCGCGCCGATCCACTTGGCCTGCCTGCCGGGCGGTACTCGCCGCGGAGGCCATGGGGCCGGGCCTCGCGGCATCGATGTTTGCGGGGATCCAGCGGGCCTACTACCTGGAGGCCCGCAACCCCTCGGATGAGGCGACGCTTGTGGGCGTGGCCGAAGCCCTGGGCCTGGAGAGCGGCGAGTTCGTCAAGGCGCTTCGGAGCCCTGGGATCCTGGCCGGCCTTCGGCGCGACTTCGATCTCAAGGAATCCCTCGGGGTGAGGGGCTTTCCGGCGCTCGCTTTGCGGTCTGGCCGGGAGGTCACCGTCCTGTGCCGTGGGTGGATCCCACCCGCCGAAGTGGATTCACTATTGGCGGGCGTTGGCCTCCGGTGAGCCCTCGACCTTAGCTCGACTCTTCTTCGCTCAGGACGCGGACCGCGGTGCCGTAGGCGACGACTTCCGCGGCGCTCGAGGCGACCTCGCTGGTGGCGAATCGGAAGCTGACGATCTGTCTCTTATACACATCGACGCTGCCGACGATATGCAGTGTGTAGA
>CAJXRJ010000511.1 GCA_913058555.1 uncultured bacterium | reverse complement strand
GTTGCGGCCAGCTACGAAGAGTCCGAACACCTGCTGGGGCAGGCCGCTTGCGAGAAGCGTCACGCCATTGTCCTGGACGCGATCGCTACCTTCAGCGGTCATTCGTGCCGATCCTCCAGTGGATGTGGTTGGGGCGGGTCCGCAGAAGGTCGAGCCGATCGGGTCCGCGAACGGCGTCCCCAGTGCCAGGCTTTCGACCCATTCGATCACTGCGTTCGCGCGAGAGCCATACATCACGTCTTCGTCGCCGTCACCATTCAGATCCGCCAGCGCGACAAACTCGGGGAAGGCCGCGTCCGATGTCACGGGCTGCGTACTTGCGAATTGACCTGCACCGATATTGCGTGACCACCGAATGGGAGATGACGAGCCGCTCGGTAAGAAGGCCTTGACCACGATGTCGAGAGCGCCGTCGCCGTCCACATCTCCGATAGCGAAGCCCTTCTGGTTCCACGCCGGAAGAACCGCCACCCGGACGGCGGGAGCAAAGACCCCACCCCCGAGGCCGCGTACGAAGAAGGTGCTACGCCATCCACCGGCTACGACGTCCATCACGCCATCGGAATCCATGTCAGCCGCCGTGATGGCCTTTGGCTCCTGGAACAGCTCCGCGGTGCCGACGATCGTGGAGGAGGGGCCGAATGCGCCCCCGCCGAGGTTCTCGGACCATTTGGCGCCTGATGGGGAGTTCTCGATAAAGAGGAGGTCTGCGTCGCCGTCACCGTCCATGTCCTCTACGTCGACCCCGAGGCATAATCCCGATCCGGCGATCTGTTGGAAGAGGGCGAACGTGTTGCCACCAAGGTTGCGCAGCCACACTACACCGGTGCTTGTTGTGCTCGCGACAATGTCCGGCAAGCCGTCTCCGTTCAAGTCACCGGTTTGAACCGAACGGACCCAATGTCCGTTCAGGGGGATGGTGACGCGCGGAGCGAACTGACCGCCGCCGAGGTTCTCTTGAATGGCCATCGGGTCGCCGGATGTCACGAGATCCAAGTCCCCGTCGCCGTCCAGGTCCGTAGCCCTCACGTTGACGATCCTGAAGCCGTCCTCGGTGATCCATTGGGGGGGGCCGAAACGCACTCGCCCGAGGCCTGCGTACCAGGTGACCGATCCACGGTTGGCGCCCGAGCCTCCGCCCGACAGGTACGAAGCGACGACGAGGTCATTCAGGCCGTCCCCATCAAGGTCCGCCAGAAGGGTGTCCTGTGGGCCGATCGTGCCCTTGGACGAGATGGCAGCGGAGGGCAACCAGCCGCCCGCCGTGTTGCCGGCGTGGAAATGGACGGCGCGTCCATCGAAGGCGCTCGTGCACAGGACATCGTCGACGCCATCGCCATCCAGGTCAGCGACGGCAAGCGACGAGGCCGTAAAAGCCGACGTGCCCGCGGGCCCGCCAATCACTCCCGAGCCGAGGTTCTCAAGGACGCGGACCGACCCAAACGCACCCGTCGTGCTTTCCGCTGCGACAACGATGTCAGCGTCTCCGTCGCCGTCGACGTCTGCGACGTATGCATCCCGAACCAGCGAGCTTGACACCAGGGGCTGCCTCCCCCCGAATCCGATGCCTGACCCCCGGTACCAAGCGGCCTCTCGGGAACTTGTGGGGATGCCAACTACGATCAGGTCCAAGGCACCGTCTCCATCGACATCACCCGCGCGCAGCGAGTCCACGGAGGTGTAGGGATCGGTTGTTGTGGGCAGCGTGCCCCAGGTTCCGATGGCACCCGTATTCTCGAATGCCGTGAGGGCGTTGGCGGAGTTCACAAGGATGTCCGCATCGCCATCACCGTCAAGGTCGGCCCCGCTAATGGACTGCGCACCAGCGAAGTTGCCAATCAATGCGGGGGAGATGGAGAAGGTCCCGTTTCCGAGGTTTTCAAACCAGAAGACGTTCCCCGATAGGGGAGAGGCAACGACGAGGTCCTTGTCGAGGTCGCCGTCGATGTCGATGCACGACACGTCCGTCCCGCCTGGGACGGGGCTCGCGATGGCCCTCGCCGCGGAGTACCTGCTCGATCCAAGGTTCTCGTGCGCCACGACGATGCCATCGAGAGGAGAGATGCGGATCGGGTCGATGTCCCCATCACCTTCAAGATCCAGGGCGTCCAAACCGCTGAGCTCATCTACCCGTTCGCACAAGAGTTGAGCGCTGCTGAACTTTCCGCTCCCGAGACCCCGATAGAGCGTCAGGTTGCCATCATTCCTCGACGCGGTCAGAACGTCGATGATGCCGTCGCCATCGAAGTCGAGGGCGATCGACTTGAATGCGCCGCTTGATTCCGTCGTTGAGAGCGTGCGGATCTCGCCGAACTGGGCGGCGGCGATGGAGCACGTGAGGCTCGCTGTGACGAGGAGCGCGGGGGCGATTGTGAGCTTCGGTTGTTTCATGGCGAGCGGTCGGGGGCAGTGAGTTTCGCGAGCGCCGCGCCCGTTGGCGTGGGCCCGTTGGCATGAGCCCATTGGAATAGGACCGGGCAACGACCGTCTCCTGGTCATGTTGCTCCGGGCGGATTCGGGCCAGGCGGTGCAAGTGGCCGATCTTGATGAGGGTCGCAGATTCGAATCACAACGAGTCGCGCATTTCGACGCGCGCGGGCGTTCGTTCGGCCGAATGGGATCAGCGTTGCTGGAATCGTCGAGATTTGGAGCCCTGAGGCCCTATGCATCGATCCATCGAAACGGGCCCCCTGCAGTCGGGTCCGATCAGCCTCTTTTGTACACACTCGTGCGATTGGGAGAAGGACCCTTCACATCGTGATGACAACTTCAGGCCCGCCGGCGCCGGTCACCGTGATGCCGGTATGAGATAGCGTTTGATCGGGCACCAGGCCTGCGGCCGGACGGGTACGGCGGGGCGTGGAATTCCTGACATTGTTGAATCGCCCCTGAGGCCTGCGACGTTCGGCCCTTAGAACAATCGAGCCCGATGCCCCATGCCCGAACCAAAGCCTCCCTCCGCGGCGGCTAAGACCGCCGCCGCCCTCGCCATGAACGTCAAAGTCCTCGCTGCCCTCGCGGTCATCCTCCTCCTCGCCGCCGCGTGGACACTCCTGCCCTTGGGCGAGGCGGAATCCGGGACGGTCCCCGCTCTCTCGGTGGAGAGCACCGGGGCATCCGCTCCCGCTGCGGGAGAAGTGGCCCATGGCGTCGAGGTCGGAGCGAGCGAGGGCCGCGAGGCACTGGCTGTGGATGCTGTCGGGATCGCAGCCACGGAGCCAACGGCGCCCCTCAATCCCGAGCGCGATCTGCTCGTCCGCGTGATCGACGCCGATGGGGAGCCCGTCGTAGGGGAGCCTGTCATTGTCGTCCATGGCCGCCCGGCCGGGCGCGAGCGGTGGTGGCTTTCCGCCACTTCGGAGGCGCCGGACGGCATTGCGCGCTTCGTTGACTACCTCGGCAAGCAGGAGAATGAGCGCAATGAACAGGGGCTCGCCAAGTTTGTCGGTCTCGATATCGTCGGCTTCGATCCACCGCGCGTCGCTCTCCCCAGCTCGGGCCTCCCGGCCGAGGTCCCGACGCTACGGGTCCCGCCCCATGCGGAGCTCTTGGTACGACTGGTGGATCAGGGGGGGGAAGCGTTTCCCACTTCGGATTGGATCCACGTGACTCCGCTGCGCTCCGCGGGCACGGCGAGCGCGGGCGCGGAACGCGGGGATCGTGCTTCGATCTACATCGAGGAGGCATCCGAAACGAGGATCCCGCGGGTGGCACCAGGCACTCGCCTTTGGGTTCAGGTCACGCCCTTGGGAATCCTCGCCGATGCCGAGCAGGTGGTGCCGCCGCTCGCGGCGGGGGAGCGGCGCACCGTCGAGCTCGTGATGGGGGCGACGGAAGCCCACGTCGTCGGGCGCGTCGTGCACCCGGACGGGAGCACGGTTCCCGCGCGGTATCTCGACGTCGATCTCGAGCCCGGCCGCTCCGTTCGCGTCTATGGGCTCGGTGCGGACGGGTCGTTTGCTCTTCCACTCGATAGCCTTCCGATCAAGGAAGGCTTCTTCGTGGGGAACATCGCTGTGAGCTTGAGGGCGCCGGGTGCCGCCAGGTCCGCCGTGCAGAAGCTCACCGGGACGTTTCAGGCCGTCGTTCCATCCGACGGCGGCGCCCACAACGTGGGGAATGTGATCCTGCGGCCCCCTCCTACGATCGCCGCGGGCCGCGTCACGGACACCTCGGGCGCGCCTGTCGAAGACGTGGCGATCACGCTCTACGAGAAGTTCAACCAGCGGGAGGACCCGGAGGACTTCGGGTGGAACTATGTGGGTGTCGGCATTGCGTACTCGGACGCCGAGGGGCGATTCGACATGAAGGGCACCGTCGATCCGGGCGAGTACGCACTCCGGGTTCAGTTCAGCGACTGGATAGACCGCGGCGCACACCGTTTCCAGGCGGGGGCACGCGGCATCGAGCTGGTCATCGACAAGAAGAGAACGATCGTTGGGCAGCTGCTCCTGCCGGACGGCGTGGACCCGGCACTTCTCGAGGTGCGTGCGCACGAGGAAGGGGCCTCGCGCGAGCGCAGGGCCTACATGGATTGGAGAACGACGGCGGACTCCGCGGGGAACTTCACCCTGCTTGCCCTAAGGCCAGAGCCCGTAACGGTCTCGGTCCACCTGCCGGGCCTACCGGATCCGATCGCTGAGATCCGTGGGGTTCAGCCGCGGCTCGACGCCGGCGAGAGCATTGCCCAGCTGAATCCCTGGGACCTCTCGCGTGACGTCGCCGGGCTGAGCTTCGACGTGCGCCTCGCGGACGGCAAGCCCATGGGGTCGGGCTTTGTGGCGCTGGGGGGGCACGTCTTGGCGCACCGTGAAGGACGCGTTTCGACGGTCGCGCCCTCTGCTTGGGGCAATGAGCTGCAGGTCTTTGCGCCGGGGCATGTGCCCGCGCTCGTCGCGGTGACGGACGACCTGACACGCGTCGATCTCATGCGTGGGCCGCGGGTCGTTGTGTCGTTGAATGCTCCTCTGCCGGAGCCCCCGGAGGGGGTGTTCATCGAGGTGTCACTCGAGCCCGAGGAGCCCGCGTGGGCGCTGCCAGCCAGCGCTGCGTACACGCCCTTCACCTCCACGTCGCGCCTCGGCTCGGACCCCATTCGCTGCCGCCCGGGCGACACCTCGTGGGAGCTCTACGGCGCGGGGCCTGGCAACTACCGGCCGCGCTGGTCGCTCATTCGGCCTGGCGAAAGCCCGGTCGACGGAGCCAGAACCGTCCCGTTGGTGAACCGGGGCGGCCGCTACGAGATCGTGCTAGGCCAGGGCTCCAGGGCAACGCGCTACGTCGCCGAATTCGACCGCGACGATTGGAGCGCTGCGATGAGCAGGCTCACGGGTGAGCGACGGTAGGCCGGCTCAGAACGCCCGGATCTCGCCGCGGTGGGCTTCGCGGCGAAACCAAGGCGCCGCCTGGTGCACGCGTTAACGCAAGGCCGGGCGGCCCCAGAAAGGAGCCGCCCGGCCATTCACGCTGCGATGCGACCCATGGCGGGCCGCGTCACGAACCCAAGATCAGTTGAAGTCGATCTGGAGGCCGTCGGTGAAGTTCGAGCCGAGGCCAACACCGTCGCGGTACCACGCCTGGAAGTTCCAGGTGTCGCCGTT
>CAJXRJ010000510.1 GCA_913058555.1 uncultured bacterium | reverse complement strand
ATCTACACACTGCATATCGTCGGCAGCGTCAGATGTGTATAAGAGACAGGCAAGAGGCGCTGACACGGGTCGCGATCTCCGAGCTCCAAGGTCCCCCACGTGAACCCACACAACCACCCAATGGCCCGCAAGCCGCGCCAGCAACCGCCCCTTCCCCGAGCGACCGGACCGAGCGATGAGAAACCTCTTTTCCACCACAGTGGCCGTCCTCGGTCTCTTCGCCTGGCTCTCCGGTTGCGGCCCGGCCGAATCCAACGCAGGCCCCGCCACGGAGGGAGACAAGGCCGCGGACGACGAGCCCGCGCTCCCCGGGGGCCGGATCGCCATCCCATCCTCCGTGCGAGCGAACCTCGGGATCACCTTCGCCAAGGTCGAACGGAGGCGGGTCGAATCCACGGTGCGGATCCCCGGACGCTTCGAGTACCGGCCCAGCGCACGGCAGAGACTGCACTCGATGCTGCCGGGCCGCGTGTCGCTCGAGGTCCAACAATTCGAAGAGGTGGAGAAGGGCGACGTCATCGCGCGACTCGAGGCCCCGCGCTGGAATGAGATGCGACGGGCGCTCGCCGACCTCGACGCGGAAGCCGCTCGGCTCATGGCCACCTTGGAGGCCTTCGACGCCCGGCGGGCCGCCCACGAGGAGCACGAGACCAAGCTCAGGGCCAGCCTCGACGTTCTCCAGGAACGCATCGACCAGCTCGAGTCCCTTGGGAACGCCGGCGGCGGCCGCATGACCGAGCGCATCCAAGCCCGCACGGCCCTCGCCGCTGCCCGGGCCGAACTGGCCCAGAACATCGAACGGGGCGTGGAGCTCGCCGCCACCAAGACGGTCACGGAGGTGGATCTCGAGAGCCTCGCTCGGAAACAAGCGCTCCTCGTGCAGTCCATGGCGGCCATCGCCGGCGAGTCCTTCGATGGGTCGACCTCCACCGAGCGCCCCGCCTGGCTCGACGCCACCTCGGTGGCCATGCGTGCCGCCAAAGGCGGCGTCATCGAAACCGTCCTGCTCGCGAGCGGGTCGTGGGCGGAGGAGGGCGAGGAGCTACTTTCGATCGTGCAGCCGAGCGCCATTCGCTTCCGGGGCCGCGCCCTCCAAAGCGACCTCGGCGCCCTAGCCGACGGTCAGCCGGCGCGGGTGGTTCCGATGTCGAGCACCAAACTCGGGGCTTCGATACCGATGGACGACGTGATGACGGGCACGCTTGCATTGGGCCTCAGCGCGTCCCCCACATCGCGCACGGTGGACGTCTACGTCCACGTGGAAGAGCTCAGCCAGTGGGCCCGAGATGGGGCTGCCGGGGAGATGGAGGTGGTGACTTCGGACGCCGGCCCCGAGGAGCTCGCGATCCCGCAGGCCGCGGTTCAACAGGACGGGCTTCAAGCCCTCATCTTTCGGCGCGACCCCAAGAAGAAGAACGAAGCGATCCGGCTCGATGCAGATCTTGGCAAGACCGACGGCCGCTGGGTCGAGGTGCTGAGCGGGCTGCGCGACGGCGATGAGGTGGTCCTCGATGGCGGCTTCCAGCTGATGCTCAGCCTGGGCGGCCAAACCCAGAAGGGCGGCCACTTCCACGCCGACGGCACCTTCCACGAGGACGACCATTGAAAGGCCTGATTCGTTTCTCGCTCAACCACGCCGCCCTCGTGGTCATGTGCGCGCTCCTGCTGGTTGGCTACGCCGCCTATCGATTGCCGCGTATGAGCGTCGACGTCTTCCCTGAACTCGGGGAGCCGACGATCACCATCATGGCCGAGGCCGGCGGACTCGCCGCGGACGAGGTCGAGCAGTACGTGAGCTTCCCGGTGGAGTCCGCGGTCAACGGGCTGCCCGGGGTGCGGCGCGTGCGTAGCGCCAGCGCCATTGGCCTTTCCATCGTGTTCGTGGACCTCGAGTGGGGCACCGACTTGATGGACGCCCGGCAGCTCGTCTCCGAGCGGCTCGTCGCCGCGGGGGAGCACCTGCCCGAGGGCATTCAGCCCTTCGTGACGCCGATCGCGTCCCTTGCGGGCGAGATCATGCTCGTCTCGGTGTCGTCCCCCACCGGCAAGGCCACTCCCCTCGACCTGCGGACCTTCGCTGAGTTTGACCTGCGGAACCAACTACTCGCCGTCCCCGGCGTGGCCCAGGTGTCGGTGATCGGCGGCGAACTTGCCGAGTACCAGGTGAACGTCGACCAGGGCCAACTTCGATCCTTCGACCTCACGGTCAACGACGTCGTCGAGGCCGCCCGGGGCGCCCACAGCACGGTCAGCGCAGGCTACTTGCCCAAGGTGGGCTCCCGTGAGATCCCGATCCGCCAGCAGAGCCGCGTCCGGAGCGTCCGGGACATCCAGGACACCCTCGTATCCATCGACGACGGTGTACCTGTCACCATCGGCCAGGTGGCCGATGTACAGCTCGGTCCAGCATTCAAACGTGGCACGGGCGCCGACGGCGGCAAGCCGGCGGTGATCCTCGGCATCCAGAAGTCACCGGGCACCAACACCCTCGCCCTCACGGAGACCATCGATCGGCTGTTCGATAGCCTCGAGCCTTCGATGCCCGAGGGCATGGTGCTCAACCGCGACGTCGTGCGGCAATCCCACTTCATTGAGCGCGCCGTGGACAACGTGACGGGCGTGCTCGGGGAGGCGGCGCTGATCGTCCTCCTCATCATCGCCCTGTTTCTGATGAACGTGCGTACGACGCTCATCACGTTGACGGCGCTCCCCATTTCCCTCGCGGTGGCCGTCCTCCTCATGGACGCGTTAGGGCTGGGGCTCAACGTCATGACCCTCGGGGGCCTGGCCGTTGCCGTGGGGGTGCTCGTCGACGATGCGATCATCGACGTCGAGAACGTCTTCCGGCGGCTGAAGCAAAACGGCGCACGCCCAGAGGGCGAGCGTGTGCCCGTGCGCGAGGTCGTCTTTCGCGCGAGCAATGAGATCCGCCCCGCCATGGTGTTCGCCACGGTCATCATCGTCATGGTGTTCGTGCCGCTGCTCTTCCTCGAGGGCCTTGAGGGCCGGTTCTTTCGGCCCCTCGCCCTCACCTACATGACGTCGATCGTCGCGTCCCTCGCGGTCGCACTCACGGTCACCCCGGCCCTATGCGGCTGGCTCCTACGCGGGCGGCTGGCGAGGGGAGATCACGACCGCGACGGTTTCGTCGTGCGCGGGCTCAAGGCCGTGTATGGCCCGCTGCTGCGCTGGTCCCTCAGGGCACGTTACGCCGTCCTGGGTCTCGCGGCCCTCGCGACGGCCGCCGCCCTCTGGCTGGGCAGTACGTTCGGTACGTCGTTCCTACCTACGTTCAACGAAGGCACCTTCACCGTATTCCTGTTCGCGCCACCTGGAACCTCCTTGGCCGAGAGCGACCGCCTGGCCACCGAGGTCGAGAAGCAACTCATCGAGATCGACGGGGTGCATGCTGTCGTCCGCCGTACTGGCCGGGCCGAGCGCGACGAACACGCGGAACCCGTCAGCAGCTCGGAGATCGAAGTCGCCCTGATCGAGGGCGCCGATCAGGAATCCGTGCGGTCCGGCATCGACAGCGTGCTTTCGGCGGTCCCAGGCATCACCACGATGATCGGGCAACCCATCGAACACCGGCTAAGCCACGTGCTATCGGGCACGCCCGCTGCCGTGGCGATCAACGTCTATGGCGACGACCTGTCGGAGCTACGCCGGGCCGCGAAGCGCATCGAAGGGGAGCTCAAGGCCCTCCCCGGCGCACGGGACGTCAACGCCAGCCGTGAGGTCCTGCTACAGTCGCTGCCCGTGCGCTACAGGCACCGGGACCTAGCGGCCGCCGGACTGCGCCCCGCTGACGCGGCGGAGCAGGTGCGTGAAGCCATCGCGGGGGAGGTCGTCGACACGGTCAACGAGGGCACACGGCGCATCGACCTGGTCGTTCGATTGGCCCCCGAGGAGCGGGCGACCATCGAGCAGCTGAAAGACCTCGTGCTGCGCGGCCGCGGCGGCGCCCTCGTGCGCCTGCGGGACGTGGCCGACATTGGCCCGGAGCTATCGAGCAACCTCATCACGCGCGAGAATGCCCAGCGCAAGGCGGTGGTGTCCCTCAACGTGGCGGATGGCTACAACCTGGGCGACCTCGTGGCCGAGGTGAAGACCAAGGTGGATCCCATCGCCGCGGACATGGGCCTGCGCATCGCCTACGGGGGGCAATTCGAAGCCCAAGCGTCTGCTTCCCGAACGATCCTGCTGGCGGGCCTTCTCACTGCAATTGTGATGGTCATGCTCCTCCAGATCACGACGGGGTCCCTGCGCGCGGCGATCCTCGTCATGTTCAACCTCCCCTTGGCCCTCATCGGCGGCATCGCAGCCATCCTCATCACCGGGCACGTGCCCGCGCTCGAGAACCTCCTCGCCCTCGTTCGTGGGACGGGCTACGTGCCACCGATCCTATCGATCGCCAGCATGGTCGGATTCATCACGCTCTTCGGCATCGCCGTGCGCGGGGGGATCTTACTCGTGAACCACTTCAACCACCTGATGGATGAAGAAGGCGTGCCCATGGCGGAGGCCATCGTGCAGGGGTCTATGGAGCGCCTAGCTCCGATCCTGATGACGGCGGTTTCAGCAGCCCTGGGGCTGCTGCCCCTTGCCCTCGCAGCTGGCAAGCCCGGCTCCGAACTCCTCGCCCCCCTTGCGATTGTGACCCTGGGCGGCCTGTGTACTTCTACCCTGCTCAACCTACTGGTCCTTCCAGCAGGCTACGCTGCCGCCTTCAGGCAGAAGAGCAAGGCCCTCTAACGCGTCCCTCCCCCCCATACCCAAACGTCATGCGACCGATTCGACCGACCCTACTCCTGGCCACTATCAGCACCATCGTCTTTGCCTCGAGCGCCGCCCTGTCGGGATGCGGCGGCGAGCCGGAGAAGACCCCGGGGACCGAAGAGCCCGCGGACGAGCACGCTGGACACAACCATGCACCTGGCGAAGGCCATGACGATGACCACGGCGGGGAGGACGACGGCACCACCCTCGGGACGGTGACCGCCGCCGGCACGAAGATCCAGGTGGTCCTCCACGGCGAGATCACAGGCGGGGAAGAGGCCCATGTCGACCTCAAGGCGGTTTCTGGGCCCGACCCCGAGAACGTGCGTGGCTGGATCGGTTTGGAGTCCGGCGAAGGCTCCATGAAGGGCAAGGCCGAGCCGACTTCCGGCGGATACCACCTCCACGCCGAAGCTCCCGCGGAGATGACTACCGACATGAAGCTTTGGATCGAGGTCGAACCCGCCGAAGGCAACCGCGAGACGAAAGGGGTCGCTTTGCCTTCCAACTAACGAATCATCCCAGGCGATTCCCCATAGGCCTATGTCCTTGGGGGCCTATGCTCCCGCCATGAAGGACGACGCTTGGAGGGACCTACCGGAACTCGCCGTCAGCGAAGATTCGGAGGCCATCGAGGAGTTCCTCGATGACCTCGCCCCCGGCGAGCGAACCCTGGCGATCAGCCGCCTCTCCGGAGAGCAGCGAGAGAAGCTCCTAGAGACGGTGGATCCGGCGGAAGCGGCCGAGATCGTGGAGTGTCTGCCGGAGTCTCAGGTCCTCGAAGCCCTGTCTCTTATACACATCTGACGCTGCCGACGATATGCAGTGTG
>CAJXRJ010000509.1 GCA_913058555.1 uncultured bacterium | reverse complement strand
ACGAGATCATGCCTAGTCTCGTGGGCTCGGAGATGTGTATAAGAGACAGGGGGGGCTGGAAAGGGGAGAGCTGAAAGGGAGACCTATAGATCGGAGTGGGGCGCGGGGGCGCTCACCCCATGGGGCGCCACTTGGCGTCCAAGAACACGGTGCCGGCGCGGCGCTTGAGCGGGCGCGGGAGCACGGCGGCGGTAGGCGCGGCCACCTGCAGTACGGTGCAGCTTTCGAGCCAGTCCATGGAGATGTCGTCCCCATGGCGATTGAGCCACAGCGTGATGGGATACGTACCGGGCATCAGGTGCAAGCGGTCGATGACAAGGTCCAGTGTGTACACACCGGGCTCGACCACGCCGAGGTCCACGCCGGAGCTCCAGGTGTTGGGATTGGCAACAATGGAGCCGAACTCGCTGTTGAACGTCACGCCAAAGTAGGGCCCCCTGACCGTCTCCAGGATCTCGTAGCGCAGACGGATGGTCAGGGGATCGCCGGATCGCGTCGCCACGGGAGGTGTGCCGCTCGCATCCAGGAACTCGAGCCCGAGGAACCGCGCCTCGCCGGTGCCTTCTCGGCCATCGACCTCGGTGAGGTCGATCGTCCCCTTGGGCGCGACGGAAGTCTCGCGCAGGTACTCGGCGATGACATCCTTGGAGGGGCCGTCGGCACGCAGGACGCCGCGGTCAAGCCAGATCGTCCTGGGGCAGAGGTTCTCAACCGCCTCGAGGTTGTGGGACACAAACACGACCGCGTGTCCGCGCCGACCGACTTCGCCCATGGTCTGGAGGCACTTCGCCTGGAACTCGGCGTCGCCGACCGCCAGCACCTCATCCACGAGGAGCACGTCTGGGAAGAGGTGCGCCGCGACGGCGAAGCCAAGGCGCAGGCGCATGCCGGTGGAGAAGCGCTTGACCGGCGTGTCGAGGAATGCCTCCACGCCGGAGTACTCCACGATCTGGTCGAACCGGGCGTCGATCTCCTTGCGCTTGAGCCCGAGGATAGAGCCGTTCAGGTAGACGTTCTCCCGGCCGGAGAGCTCAGGGTGGAAGCCCGTGCCCACCTCCACGAGGGACGCCACGCGGCCGGCGACGTCGATGCGCCCTTCGGTGGGGTAGGTGATCTTGGAAAGGAGCTTCAAGAGCGTGGTCTTTCCGGAGCCGTTGCGCCCGATGACGCCCACGACCTCTTCCTTGCCTATGTCGAGGGATAGGTCTTTGACCGCCCAGATCGTGGGCGCGTCGTCTTTCTTCGCGTCCCGGCCCATGAGCCGTTTGAGCCCGCGGGTGATGGAGTCGCGCAGCATCCCTTCGGCTGCGGACGCGCCGATGCGGTACTGCTTGCTCACGCCCTGGACGCGGACGGCGTATTTCGAATCTTGCCTCATACGAGGTCCGCGAAGCGTCGCTCCACGCTTCGGAAATAGGCCGCGCCCGCGACGAACACGCAGGCGGAGAGAAAGACGCTGATCCCGAAGTGGGTCCAGTCGATGGGGACGCTCGGTACCACCGACGCGCGGCAGGTCTCGATGATCCCGCTCAGGGGATTGAGGTAGTTGAGGGTGCGGAGCGTCCCCGTAAGACTGCTCATGGGGTAAAAGACGGAGCTCAAGAAGAGCATGGACTGGACCGCGAACGGGAGGGCGTACTTGACGTCTCGGTAGACCACGTTGATGGCCGCCACGGCCATGCCGCCTCCGAGGGCCAAGAGGACGAGGGCGGCCACGGCCAGGGGCCAGACGAGGATCTCCGCGTCGGGAACGATGCCGTAGATGGCGAGCAGCACGAGCATCAGGCTCGCCGCGATCAGGAGATCCACAAGGCCCGCGAGCACCGTCGACGCGGGGAGCAGGGCCCTCGGGAAATACACCTTCGTGATCAGGTCGGTGTTGGCGATGAGGCTGTTGCCCGCGTTCGTGATCGAGCCTGCGAAGAAGATCCACGGCACGAGGGCGGTGTAGTAAAAGACCGGGCCAGGCAGCCCGGCGGTGGGGAACTTACCCGCGAGCACGAGCGTGAAGATCAGCATCGTGACGAGCGGCTGAAGCACGGCCCAAGCTGCCCCGAGGAGGGTTTGCTTGTAGCGGATCTTCACGTCGCGCCAGGAGAGGAAATAAAGCAGCTCCCTGGACCTGAGGATCTCGGAGATCAAGGATGCCCCTGCCCGTCGCTGGAGCCCGCAAGGGCGTGGGGCCCGTCATTGGGCTCGGAGGGTGGTGCCTCTGTCCGCGTTTCCGAACGGCTCTTCGCAGGGGCTGGGCGCGCTGCGTCCAACCTGGCGAGGGCGCTCACGATGGCCCGTGCCGTCCGCTGCACGTCAGGTTCGCGCAGCATGTCCAGGTGAATCTCATGGCGCCCACGGCCCGGTTTCGGCGCTTGATCGCCCTGGAAGTCCTCGAGGTCGATGACCTGGACCGATGCTGCGTGCCGCTCCCAACCGAGGGTCCTGGTGCGCACGCGCCAGTACGGCTGCTGTCGAATGCGAAACAGCGTGACCGTCCCGTCGAACCGCTCAGGCGAGCCGATGCCCGCCGGAGTGTCCATGGTGAACCACTCGTGGTTGATGGTGGCCAGGTGCTCCTGGGTATGTTGCTTGCGCTCCTTCGCTGCGGGTTGAGGAGTCGGCGCGGGGACGGCCAATGCAGGCACTGGTGCCGGGGCCGGTTCGTCCGAAGGTCTCGGCCTCGCGAGTACCTGACCGAGGCGGGCGCGGTAATAACGCATGCGGCTGCCGACGCGCCGCAGCTTGAACCGCCAGGTCAAGGTCCCAAGGGCAAAGCTGTTGAGGCTGCCCACGAAGTCGATGGGGATCCCACGCCGTTTGAAGATGCGGGCCATCTGGATACTGAGCAGCGCTCCATCGCACATTCCAAGCAGCCGCACCGGGCGGGCCTCTGAAACGTCGGGGATCGACTTGAGGATCGCGTCGACGTACCTCTCCGCCAGCTTGGGGATATCGGAGACCGCCATCCGGAAGACCACGTCGGTGTCGGGGGGCCCCTGGGCGAGAAGGACTGGCTGATCGTTCGGGAGGTGACGGGCGAGGTTGACGTAGCCGACGGAGTTCACTTCCGGCGAGGAGACGCAGATCAGCGGCGGTTTCGTGCCACGTGGGCGGACAGGTCGCAGGATCTTCGAGCTCACCGGCCAAGAGCCGGAGTGCAGGCGTCGTGCCATGGCGTCGAGGTTCCCCGTTCCAAATAGGTCGAGGATCGGGATCGACCGGCCCGTGGCGGCCTCAAGGCGGCCGTGCAGGGCCGCCGCGAGGAGCGAGTTGCCGCCTTGCTCAAAGAAGCCGAGTTCGCGGTGGATCCGCTCGTGCCCGAGGAGCCTTCGGCATTCGTCGTCCAGCATGTTCTGAACCATCTCAAGGCTGTCCTTCTCCCGTCCGGACGAAGCGGCGGGCAGGTCTTCCTCCGCTGAGAGGTCCATGGACCAGATCGCCGCGGGACTTCCTGCCGCAGGAACGGGCGCGGTGTCGTTAGTGCCTTCGAGGGGGTCCCCCGCCACGAGCTGGAGGCAGAGCGTGTGGAAGCGGTCCAGCCATCGGTCGAGGGAAGCGCCCCGCGACGTGGCCCCAAGGTCCAGGGCGAGCTCAAAGCCGGGCCGGAGCGCCAGGGATAGCTCGAGACCGTCCTCCAGTTCCTTGGCTCCGACCGTGAGTGGCCAGCCCGTCTCCAATTCCCCAGGACCCTGTGTGATCGAGACGCCCTCGGGTCCTTCCCAGGTGGCGTTGCTCAGCCACACAAAAAGCGAGTCGAAGAGCGGCTCCTCGGCACCAAGTCCGCTTGCCTGGTGCAGGTCCGTGGGGGACAGGTACTCGTGGCCCGCGCGGTCACGCTGGGCGCCCATGAGTGCCTTGATCGCGTCTGCGGCGGACGTGGAAGGCCCCATTTCCACGATCACGGGGACGTTGCCGATGAAACTGCCCACCGCGTTCTCGACGCCCGGTACGTCATGGGGCCGTCCCGCGACCGTGACGCCAAAGGCCACGCGGTGACTCCCGGCACTCGCCGCGATGGTCGCCGCCCAGGCCACTTGAATGACGGCGCTTGGCGTTGCCCCGAGGTCCCTGGCCATTTCCCGTAGCTGCGTGGTGGCGGCTGCATCCCAGCGCACGACCGCGCGTAGGACCTGCGCGTCAGTGCCGATGGTCGGGCCGATGGTCGGGCCCGTGGTTGGGCCGTTGGCTACACCATCTGCTGGTTCGATCACCGTGCTGCTCCCGCGGGCAGGCCGGGTCACCTGGCGCTTGGCCGCCTGGATTCCCGCGAGCGAATGCCTCCAGAATCGAGTCGCCACGTCCTTGTCCTTGGCGGCGATCCACGCGACGTAGTCGCGGAACCGGCCCGGCGCTGCGACGGATGCCGCCGGGCTCCCTCCGGCCCCTTCAGCGTAGCTCGCGGTGAAGTCGGTCAGGATCACGCCGATGCACCAGCGGTCCATGATCAAGTGGTGGCTCGACCAGAGAATGCGCCAAGTCGCGTCGGCAACTCGAACCGCCGTGACCCGCATGAGCGGAGCCTTGGTGAGCGAGAGTGGGCGCGCCCGATCGTCGCGGCGGAGAATCCCCAGGTCATGCTCCTGCGTCCTTGCGGGGGCGGATCGCCAGTCGAGAAAATGGACGGCGAAGGGCACCTGTTCCCGGACGATTTGGAGGGGCTCATTGACTCCCTCAAAATGGAACGCGGTGCGCAGCCCCGGATGACGGGCGATGACCCCGCGCCAGCTCGCTTCGAAGAGTTCCTCATCGAGCGGACCATGCCATTCGTAATCGAACTGTTGAAACAGAGCATCCGAAGAACCCGCGCCTCGCGCACGGAGCAGCATCGCTTGCTGCATGGGAGTGAGAGGATAGAGATCCTCGACGTTCTTCATGGGGACAGGCTCTTCGGAGAGGGCAGCGGAAGATTGCAGGGGGAGCCACGTGCTTTGGCACGGCCGGGTGGTCAGGCCATTCGACGCCATCCCGTCGATGGAGGTTCCCGTTGCTGCCTGATTGAGTGGGAAAACGGGCCGATACCAAGACCGGGACTTCGGCCCTGTCCTGCTCTGTAACAGTCGAGGCTGCGACAAGTCTTCCGGTCTGGGAGTCTTCGGGACCGCCTCAGCCTAACAGGAGTACAGGCTGTCGCATGTGCGACTTCGGGACGTGACGTCCCTCGATGGCCAATGCGTCCGGCTACGATGCACTGCCGCGTAGTAGGTTGACTTTTCTGGATCCCACGGGGCGCTCGATTCGTCCATGTTTCCCACGCAAAGAGTCGCCCATGAGCGTGGCTCCCCCGACTCTCCCAGCCTGGCGACATCGCACGTTCCCCACCTTGCCGCAGCCCGACCAAGACGCCCGCGAAGCGTCGAACGATTCCCGTCCGCAGTCCATCGCGATGACTGCGAGCCAGAAGTTGCTCTGGACCGGCCAGCGTCTCGTTCCGAACGCGCCGCTCTACAACATGGTGCTTGTGCATCGCATTGAGGGAGCGCTGGATCCAGAGCGCCTTGGGCGTGCCTTTGCGCGCCTGGTCGAGGGCAGCGACGCCTTGCGGATTCGCGTGGTAGATCACCCCGATGCGGAGGCGACTCTCGGCTTGGCGGGCGCAGCCACGCTCGAACGTCTGGATGGCGTGGGGG
>CAJXRJ010000508.1 GCA_913058555.1 uncultured bacterium | reverse complement strand
GTCTCGTGTCTTCGGTGGCGTTCTTGGCCCTTGTTCCGGGCGCCATCTTCTGGGGCATCCTGCGGTGGATTCGCTCGTGGTGGTTCGCGAGCCTGAGCGCGGGATTCGTCGGCGCCTTCTTCCTCGCGGTTCTCTACACAGACACGATCGTCTACCGCCTTCTTCGCTATCACTTCTTCGATAGCGCGGTGCTCAACGTCGCGATGACCTCTGGCAGCGGTGATTCGATCATCCTCGGGGCCTACATCTGGACGACCGCCGGGCTCGTCATCGCCGGGATGACGCTGATCCAGTTCCTGTGCGTGACCTGGTTTGCGCGCCGCGCCCAGCGCTTGATGAACGAAGGGGAGCGTCCCCATTGGGTCCTGCGTCCGCGCACGGTGGTGTTGGCGGGATTCTTGCCCTCACTCCTGTTCAGCCAGACCGTGAGCGCCGCCGCCGACGTGGCCCAGAACCGTGAGGCTCTGCGCGCGATCCAGCCGATCCCGGGCGTGCCGCGGGTGCGCCTCGGGCAGCTCCTCGAAGGGGGGGACCTGCGCCCGCCCGAGCTCGACATCCTGCCGAGAGACGCGGTCATCGATTATCCGCGCGTCTCGCCCAAGCTGCCGGCGGATGCCACGAGGAAGAACGTCATGATCGTCGTGCTCGACTCGTGGCGCCGGGACATGTTCACGCCTGATCTGACACCGAACATGCACGCGTTCGCCCAGGACGCCCGTGTCTTCAACGATCACCTGTCGGGTGGGAACGGCACCCGCTACGGCCTCTTCACGATGCTGTATGGGCTGCACGGTTCCTATTGGTTCCCGATGCTCGCCAAGGGCCAGTCGCCGGTGATGGTCGACGCCCTCCAGGCCGCGGGCTACGACATGCGCGTTTTCTCAAGCGCGTCGATGAACTTCCCCGAGTTCAGGGAGACTGCGTGGTCAAGTCTCCCCGAGGGTTCGATCCTCGACACCTTCCCCCCGGATCTTGTCTCCTGGGAGAAAGACGAGCTGCTCTGCGACGCGTTCGAGGGGTGGCTTGCGACCCGCGCTAAGGCGCGCGACGATCGCCCGTTCTTCACGTTCGTCCTCATCGACGCCCCGCACCAGCCCTACCACAATCCAGGTGGGCCCTACGCGCCGTCGATCGACAAGCTCGATTACATCCAGCTGGGCCGCACCACCGAGGGGCCCGAGCTCGCGGACCTGCAGCTCCGCGTCAAGAACGCCTATCGCAACTCAGTGCATCACGCGGACCAGTCCGCGGACCGGTTCCTGCGCGCCATTCGCGCGGCGGGTGAATCGGACGACACCATCGTGATTGTGACCGGCGATCACGGGGAAGAGTTCTTCGAGTGCGGCTTTTGGGGCCACACCTCGAGCTTCGGTCCCGAGCAAGTTCAGGTGCCTTTCATTATGAGGGGGCCGGGCATCGAGCCAGGCCTGGAGGGGCGGCCCACGTCCCATCTGGACGTCTCTTCGACCCTCTTGGAGCAGCTGGGTGTCGACCCCGCTCTGCGCGATCAGTACAGCCTCGGGTGCGACCTTCTCGACCCGCCGGTCCAGCGCGATCGGGTGGTTGCTGGCTGGAGCGACATTGGGCTCTGGACGAATTCGGGCATCTTCGACCTCCCCCTGAATGCACCGGGCCTCGGTGGATTCGTCGAGGATATCGAGTGCTACGACAAGCAGTGGAATCCGCTCCCCGACGTCGGGCGGCGCTGTGAGACCGAGCGAGACGCCTTGGCGAAGATGGCCGAGGAGTGCGCTCGCTTCTTGGTTCAGCCCGCGGGAACACGTCCCAACTAGCGGGGCGCCCAAAGCTTCGAGTCTGGACACCGTCGGCGGCCTGCAAGCTCGCAGGAAAAAGGGCGCGGGGATCGAGATGGCCGAACGGCCACTGAACCGCCACGGGGGTCCCGCGTAACATTCCCGCCCCATGGCCGATTCGACCTCCCGCCGGACGAACTCTCTCGTCCTCCTCATCGCTGTCCTTTCGGGGCTCCTCGCCTACTCGGTACGCAGCGTCTGGACCGTCGGAATGTCCCTGGAGGTCCCCTCGGAGGAGCCCGGGGGGGGCCCGGAGATCACCTGGGCGTCCTACGACCCCGACACTCTCTATCACGCGCGCCGCGTGGCACGCGCCGTCCAGGACGGCGGCTGGGTGGCGTCGCGGGATCCTCTTCTCGCGTTCCCGCGCGGCCAGCAGGGGGACACCGTCGCTGCGCCTATCCCTTGGCCGCCCGGCTATGACTTGCTCCTTGCGGCGATCTATCGCCGTGCGCTCCCCGACGTCTCAAGTCTCAGGAAGACTGAGGTGGAGCCGGCGCCGCCGGTCAGGCTGGGCGGGGGCGAGCGTGCCCGCATCGAGCGTTTCGTGGCGAGCGTGCCCAGGGCACTCGGGGCGCTGACGGCGTTCCTGGCGGCGCTGTTAGGGGCGGCGCTCGTGGGAGCTGCGCGGCCGGCCGGAGCGGACGCCGAAGGCCATGGCACTTCCCGCGCTCTTCTCCTTGGCTCTGCCCTCGGCGGCATCGGCGCCGCTCTCACGTACGGTCACGTCAGGTACTCCCACCTTGGCAACGGCGACCACCACGCGTTCATTTCCATGCTGCACGTGCTGCTCCTCTGGAGCGTCACGCGCGGACTGCGCACCGCCGCGATCAACCAACCATTCTGGAGCGCCGTCCGGGGCAGCCTCGCCGGGGTGATCGCTGGCGTGATGATGATCTCTTGGACGGCGTCCATTCTCTGGGTGGCGCTGATCCAGCTGTGCTTCCTCGTCCGGCTCTTCTCCCGGTACCAGGTGCCCGATGGTCGACGGATCGCGGCCCGGGGCTTGCCCGTGTTCGCGACGTCGTTTCACAAGGGCGCGCTGCTGGTGCTCTTGCCCGTCGTGATCGAGAGTCCCTTCACGAGCGAGGATCCATGGAGCGTCGTGAACCTCTCTTGGTTCCCGTTCGTGTGGCTCAGCATCGGTTGGCTCGTCTTTGCGCCCTACGCCCTCGTGCCCAAGATCGCTTCGACCAAACCCTGGGCGGCGCTCATCCCAGCGGCGGTGACCGCGGCCATTGTGATCTTCGCCACCGACACCGTCGCCTCGCTACGGGAAGCCTTCGCGTGGGCGGGCGCGTCGAATCCGTTCATGGCGGCGATCACCGAGTCCCAGCCCTCCCTCTGGGGGAGCGCGGGGTCGGTTCCAACGCTGATCAAATTCGCGGGGGCTGGGATCTTGATGGCACCACCCGTGGCGTTCTTCGCGGCCAGTCAGGCCCGCCGCGTGCCCGCGTGGTTGCCCGTTGCCCTGACGCTTCCCATTCTTGTCGTCGCGGCGCTCTTGCAGCGGCGCTTCATCGAGTCCCTGGGCGCGCCATTCTCGGCCGCCCTGGGCGCATGGCTCGTGTACACCGTCCCGCGGATCCCGCGCGCGGCGTCGCTTTCCGCGCTGGCGGTCGCCGGCGGGATCTTGATTCATTTCTCGACCCTGCGCACGGCGTGGGGCTACCGGGCACGGACCAGTTCGTTGGAGTCAACGGCTGCCATTCAAGACCCGCGATTCCCGAACGTGACCCCTGTCGCCTCCCAGCAGCGCGCCCTCGCGGAAGTCATGGATGCTCTCCGGGCCGACGTGGAAACACGCGTCGGGGGCGACCACGATGACCTGGCCGAGTTCACGGTTTCAGTGCTGGCGCCTTGGGAGGACGGGCACGCGATCGAATGGCGCGGACAGGCTGCGACCGTCGCCACGAACTTTGGCCTGTACGTCGGCGAAGAGTCGTTCCACGCGCCCGCTAAGTTCTTCATGGAGAAAGACCTCGCTGGAGCGGAGGCGCTTCTGCGGGAGCTTGGCGTGGACTATGTCCTCGTCAACGGGAGGCGCAACCTGGAAGCGATGGCTGAGGTCGCTGGGGTCGAGACTTCGGCGGATGGCCGTTGGATCAGGGGCACGGTGCTCTCCATATTGCTTGGGGATCCCACGGTCCGGGCAGAATCGCTTCCCTTCTTGGTGCCCATTGCCGAGCGCGACTTTCAAGTGGCGGTCAACCGAATGCGCAGCCGTTCGTCCAAAGTTCAGCTCTTCCGCGTGCGCTGAGGAAGAGCTGCTCGATCGGTCGACGTGGGGCCGATAAGCTGGTTCTCCTATGGGAGATCGAGCCGCGCGCATCACGTTTTTGGGTTGGGATGGGCCGCTCCTTGAGCGGGCGGCGAAGCATCTTGTGGGGGGGCTCGCTGGACCACTCGACCTCGGCGACGTGCTCGTGGCCGTGCCGGGCGCGCGGGCGGGGCGTCAGCTACAGGCGCATCTTGCAGCGGCCATGCGCGCCCGGGGTTGGGCTGGCTTTTTCCCGCCACGCATCCTGACCCAGGGGCGGCTGGTGGATGAGCTTGTGTCCCTCGACCTGCCCGTGGCGGATCGGCTGACGAGGACGCTGACCTGGGAGAAGGCACTGCGAGCGGTGGATCCAAAGTCCCTGGAGCCCCTCATCGCCCGTCGGCCCCTCGATGGGGACCGCGGGGCTTGGTGGACCCTCGCGGAGGAGGTGCGGACGCTGCACGCCGAGCTGTGCATTGAGGGCTACGACTTCGCGGCCGTGCGGGACCTCTTGGACGACGAGGGGGCGACGCCGCCCACGGAACTGCGTCGGTGGAACGCCCTTGCGGGCGTTCAGGCGGAATGGCGTGGGATCCTGGCGGGACTAGGCATGCTCGATCCCCACGAGGGACGGCGTTTGGCGATCGAGGCCGGGAATGTGAAGCGAGACGCGAAGGTCGTCCTCGTGGGCATTGTCGAGCTGGGGGGGCTGCTGCGGCGGGTCCTTGGGGCCATGGACGAGCCCGCCGATGTGTTGCTCTTTGCGCCCGATTCGGTGGCCGATTCGTTTGACGAATTCGGGGACCTGGACGCGGCTCGATGGCGCGAGCGGCGGCCGGCCATGGACCTCTCCAAATGGCACGTCGTCGATACCCCCGACGACCAAGCACGCATGGCCGTGGCGGTGTGCGCCGGGGACGGCGGCCCAGGGGAGGGCCGCGATGTGGTCATTGGCGTGCCCGACGAAGAGGTGATTCCTTACCTCACCCGGCGCCTCGGTGCCTTTGGCGTCAGGGCCCGGGACGCGGCGGGGACGCCCCTGTTTCGAACGGCGCCCGCGCGGCTACTGAGTGCTCTTGCTGACTTCCTGCGGAGCCGCTCGGCGGAGCATCTCGCGGCGCTCCTGCGGCACGGGGACCTGGACCGGGCCTTGGCCCTTCCTTTGGACCACGACCCCTGCGCGCGATTCGATGCGTTTCGCGAGGGTTACCTGCCGAGGCGATTCGAGGGGGACAGCACGGACATCCCCCGTGGCGCGCGCCAGCGGGATACCGCGGAGCCGTTGCTGTCGGCCTTCGGGGATCTCGTCGGACCCCTCATGGACCCCTCGCAGCGGCCCCTCGCGGCGATCATCCAGGACGTGCGGAGTTTCCTCGGGCGCGTCTACGGCGAGCATCCCTACCTTGCGGAAGGGGAGGGCACCGGGCACGAGGGGGAGGCGGCGCGCGTCCTGAAGGCGAGCCTCAGTTCCGTGGCCGAGGCCATGGGGGAGATCGAAGCGGTTCCACCCTCAGTGGCGGGTTCCATGGCCCCCGATGCGGGGGTCGGGGTGTTGCTGAG
>CAJXRJ010000507.1 GCA_913058555.1 uncultured bacterium | reverse complement strand
CTCTACCCCTCTACCTGGCCCTGCTAGGGCCCGCCGCCCTCCAGGGCGACCCCGGGATCGTCCCCGCCCCTCAGGAAGCGCCAACGGACGCTCCCCTGTCCGGAGCCGAACCCCAGGAGGGCGACGAGATCGACCCCATCGGTGGTGAAATCCTGGGCCGCGCCATTCCCGGAGCGCGATTAAGCCCCGGAGCTGTGGGGGCGATCGTCATCGAGGACATGGCCGAAGTCATGAAGCGTGAGGCGGAGATCGAGCACAGCACGATCAACAGCCGAACGCGCAACGGACGCCAGGGCGAGTGGCAGATCCCGTCGCGGAAGATCAAGTCGTTCCCCCACTCCGGTGAGAAGTGCCTCATCAACCGGTGGGGCGACACCTCCATGGGGATTGGCTTTGGCGGCGTCTTTGATCTGGAGGAAGTCTGGGTCTCAAGCCAAGGGGGCCGGGGCATCTGGGCCGAGGGGATTCGATTCGTCGGATACCGCAGCGGCGAGATGATCGGCACGTCCGAGTGGTTCGAAGACGTGGATCAGCAGCCCTCCCGAATGGCGATCGGTCTTTCAGGTGTCGATCGCATCGTGGTGGAGGCCAAGGCCTCCGCGACCGGGGCAGGCTTCTACGCCCTCGACGACCTCGTCCTTCGCGGCAAGGACGGCAAGGTCCAGACGCTCGGATTCGAAGACGCCGAATGGGATCAGCGACTCAAGGGATCGGGCTACCTGGGCTTCCAATGGGAGGAGGGCACCGGGTCCTTCGAGCCCCCCGCCCCGAAGATTGTCCCGGCCCCAAAGGACGGGGATCCCGAGGCGGCTGATGACAGCTCCACCGGACAGAGCCGGAGCGCGGCGCAGGCACAGGGCCCCCTGGCCATCGGCGGCTCGACTACCGCAGGCACGGCCCTCGCGGTGGGCGGCGCGGGCACTTCGCCCACCTTGCTTCAGCACTTCACGGGCCCGCGACTCGGCGACGCCGGCGCGAACCTGGTCCCCCCGGACACGTGCGGCGCCGTCGGCTTGAACTACTTCTGCGCGATCGTGAACTCCAACCTCTCGATCTACGACAAGAACACGGGCGCGCGCGTGGTCAGCACGTCCCTCCGGAACTTCTTCACGGGCTCGTCCGGCACCGTCGGCGACCCCCGCATCGCCTACGACTTTACGGACAACCGATGGGTGGCCATCGCCACCAACTTCGGCGAGCAGTGCTACTTCGCCTACTCCCTGACGTCGGACCCCACGGGCACTTGGTTGAAGACGTCCATCGATCTTGTCGAGGGCTCCGACAACGGCCGCTGGGTGGACTACCCCACCCTGGGCGTCGACTCCCGCGGCATCTTCATCGAGGCGTACATGGTGGGCAGCGGTGCGCGCATGTCGATCTTCGCCATCGACAAGGCGCCGCTCCTGGCGGGTATCCCCTCCCTCGGGGCGGTCACCGCCTTCCGCAACCTCACCTGGGACGGCGCGATCCAGCACGCGACCCAGTACACGGAGGCAGGCGAGTCCTGGATGATCTCGACCCGGTCCTCCACGTCGATGCGACTGCGAAGGATCAACGCCCCGCTCTCGAATCCGACGCTCTCCACGTTCACGGTCAGCGGGATCCCAGGCTACAGCACTCCCCCGGACGCGCCGGCCCTCGGTAGCACCGTCGACATCAACACCGGCGGCACTCGGCTCATGAACGCCGCCTACGCGGGGGGCTCCATTTGGGCCGCCCACTGCATTGCCTCGGGCGGCCGTGCCGCCGCACGCTGGTACGAGATCGACCCCGTGACGCGGACCCTGCTGCAGAGCGGCACCGTGAACGACCCAAGCCTCTCGTACTACTTCCCGAGCATCGCCGCCGACGCGGCGGGCAACGTGGTCATGGGCTTCAGTGGCTCCGACGCGTCCATCTACCCGAGCTGCTACTACACGGGCCGGGAGGCGGGCGACCCCGCCGGGCAAATGGCGACGCCGACGCTCTACTCGGCTGGCCAGAACTCCTACACGATCACCGACGGCGCGGGACGCAACCGCTGGGGCGACTACAGCCTCACGTCCCTCGACCCCGTGGACGGCACGTTCTGGACCATCCAAGAGCGCACGCGCGCCGCTGCCAACTCGTGGATCACGCGTATCGCCCAGCTAGAGCATGACACGTGCACATCCAGCGTCGTCCGCTACTGCTCCGCGGTGCCGAACACCACGGGCTCGGTGGGAACCATGGGCGTCCTTGGATCCACGAACATCTCCGACAACAACCTGCAGCTCATCTGCTCCAACCTGCCGGTGAACCAGTTCGGTCTCTTCTTCTATGGCCAAACGCAAGCCTCCGCGCCCCTTGGGGACGGCACGCTCTGCATTGACAACCCATTCTTCCGCTTGGGACCCATCGTCCAGGCCTCGATCTTCGGCTTCGTGTCGAACACCATCGACCTGAACAACCCGCCCAGCCCCGCCGGTCAAATCATGGCCGGCCAGACTTGGAACTTCTCGTTCTGGCACCGCCAAGGAACCCCCGCGGGCTTCAACTTCTCCGACGCCCTGGCGATCAGCTTCTGCCAGTAGCCGCGGCGGAGTTCCCTGCCGCGTTCGTCGGCCCGTAAAAGACAGCAGCCCTGCTGACCCGAGATGGGTCAGCAGGGCTGCTGTCTTTCACGGGCCGACGAACGCGGCGCGCGGCTGGGACCCCGTCATTAGCTGGGGCGCGACCAGGATCCCATCTTCTCGAAGAGGTAGGTCTGGAGCTCTGAGACCTTGACCTTTTCCTGGGCCATGGAATCGCGCTCGCGAACGGTCACGACGTCGTCGGCAAGGGTGTCCCCGTCGACGGTCACGCAGTAGGGCGTTCCCACTTCGTCCTGGCGGCGGTAGCGCTTACCGATGGCCGCCTTCTCGTCGTAGAAGGTGCTCATGCGCGCGCGGCGCAGGCTGGCCTCGATCTCCTTGGCCTTCTCGGGCATGCCCTCCTTCTTGACGAGGGGGAAGACGGCGCAGGTGATCGGCGCGATCTCAGGGTGGAAGCGCAGGACGGCGCGGGTGTCTTTCTCAAGCTGTTCTTCTTCGTAGGCGTCGATGAGGAACGTAAGCGCCATCCGGTTGATGCCGCCGGCCGGTTCGATCACGTAGGGCGTGTAGTGCTCCTTCGTTTGCGGATCGAAGTAAACGAGGTCGGTGCCGGACGCTTCGGAGTGACGCTTGAGGTCGAAGTCGGTGCGGCAGGCAACGCCCTCGAGCTCGCCCCAACCGAAGGGGTACTCGTACTCGATGTCCGCCGTGGCGGTGGAGTAGTGGGCCAGCTCGGAGGCCTCGTGCTCGCGCATGCGGAGCTTCTCCGAGCGGATGCCGAGCTCCGTGTACCAGTTGAAGCGCTCGGTGCGCCAGAAGTCGTACCACTGGGCTTCCTCGGCGGGCGGCACAAAGAACTCCATCTCGGCCTGTTCGAATTCCCGCGTGCGGAAGACGAAGTTGCCTGGAGTGATCTCGTTCCGGAAGCTCTTGCCGATCTGTGCGATGCCAAAGGGCGGCTTCAGGCGCGAGGACTCGAGCACGTTCTTGAAGTTCAAGAAGATGCCCTGGGCGGTCTCGGGACGCAGGTACGCCACGGAGCTACTGCTCTCCACGGCCCCGAGGTTCGTTTTGAACATCAGGTTGAACTCGCGGGGCTCCGTGAGCTCGCCCGCACATTCGCCCGGCCGCTTGGAGGGCTTCTCCGGGCACTTGGCGTCTTCGAGCTTGTCCGCCCGGAACCTGGACTTGCAGAGCTTGCAGTCCACCATCGGGTCGCTGAACCCGCCGACGTGGCCGGAGGTCACCCAGGTCTGGGGGTTCTGGATGATCGCGGAGTCGAGGCCCACGACATCCTCGCGTGCGGTGACCGTACGGTTCCACCAGGCGTCCTTCACGCGCCGCAGGAGCTCGACGCCCAGGGGGCCGTAGTCGTAGGTATTGCCGATCCCCCCGTAGATCTCAGAGGCGGGATAGACGAATCCTCTGCGCTTGCAGAGAGACACGATGGTCTGCATCGGACCGGGCTTTTGCTTGGCCATTTCGGGGGTTCTCGGGTGCCCACCGGGGAGTCGCGCCGGATTGCGCGCCCCTCGGGAAGGGCCGAGAAGTCTACCGAGCGGTACCGAGTGCGACACGAATCAACCACTTAGTAGAGGGGGGTTGGGCGCCTTTCGGCTCCCAACCCCCCTCTACTAAGTGGTTGATTCGTGTCGCGCTCGGTACCGCTCGGAGCTCCGATGACGGCCTGGCGCGTCAGGAGATCACTTGCCGGCGCCGGCCTTCATCTCGGCCAAGAGGCCGTCGACGGCCTTGTCCATGGCCTCGCCACGGGTGCCTTTATGCCGGATCGTGCCGGTGTGATCGAGCACGTAGATCGTGGGCCATCCTTCGACGCCCCAGGTATCCGAGATCTTCGGGGTCACGGAAGCGTTGTTCACGCTGGGCCAGGTCACGCCCATCTCAGCGCGCTTTGCTTTGTACGTGTCCTTCTTATCGCTGTTGACTCCAAAGAGAACGAAAGGTTCGTCCTTCAGACGCTGCACGAGCGTCTTTTCGTGGGGAATCATCGCCACGCACGGGCCTCACCAGAAGCCCCAGAAGTCGATGACCGTGACTTTGCCTTTGAAGTCGGACAGCTTGATGTCGTTGCCGTCGTGGTCCTTGCCGACGATGTCGGGGGCCTTCATGCCGATCTGAAGGTTCTCAGCCGCGAAGATGAGACCCTTGCAGCGGCTCGCAGTGCTCGTCTCCGGGTACTCGGCGACGATCTGCTTGTAGATCAGCGCTGCCTCAGCGGCTTGCTCGGCCGTGGCGCCATAGGGCTTCGCAATGCGAGCCTTCGCCATGAGGGCGCCTGCACCCAGGTCGTCGTCCTTGGCCTGCGCCTTGATCTCGTCGAGGATCGCGAAGGCGGCCTTCTTGTTCAGGAGTGGCTCCCCACCGCGGGAGGCGCGGGAGTCGCTCGACACCGGACGCATCAGCTGGCCGAGAACTTCGTCCCCGGGCTTGGCGTCGAGGATCGAGCGGTAGCGCTTGAGCTTGTCCGTCTTGGCGGCGTCGCCCTTGAGCCCGCAATAGCTGTGGTTCGAGAGGCACCAGACGTCGGCGCCCGCATGTCCCTCATCAGCGATGGCCTGGAACTTCGGGTAGAAGTCCCCTTCGATGGCGGGGGGCCGCTTGAAGTCGCGGCGGCCGCCGCCGGCGTCCGTGTGCTTCTTGTACGCGGCCGAAGTGGCCTCGCGATAAGCCTCGGTGGCCGAGCTGTACTCCTCCATCAGCGCGTCATAGCGCTCCTGGAGCTCATCGGTGGCGGGCGCGACGGCCGCCTCCGGGGTGGGCGCGACATACGCCGTCGCCAAGGGCGAATGCCCGGCGAGCAGCATCGCGGTAGTAGTGATCCACATAGTGGTCCTGATCAGTCTGGGGCAAGGGCGCCAGCCGCTGGAGGGCGGCCGCGGGCCCGGAGATGGGGTCCGAACGGGGTTCGGTGACCCGCCCAAGGTACGATAGCCGGCCCAGATTCGCGCCATCTGAATGCGCCCCTTCGCCGCGCCATGAACGGACACTTCATAGCGCGTTTCGGGTTCGAAAGAGCCGTGTATCGCCTACGATTCTCGCCTCATGATCCAGGCCAGCCCCCCCACCAC
>CAJXRJ010000506.1 GCA_913058555.1 uncultured bacterium | reverse complement strand
GGCAGCGTCAGATGTGTATAAGAGACAGGGTCTGACCGTGGCGCAAGCGAGCCGCTCAACGTTCGGCAAGTACGTACTGCTTCGAAAGCTCGCCTCGGGCGGGATGGGCGAGATCTTTCTCGCAAAGCAGCGTGGTCCGTCCGGCTTCGAGAAGCTCCTCGTCATCAAGCGCATCCTCTCGCATCACCTCGACAAGAAGGACTACCTCGACATGTTCTTCTCCGAGGCGAAGCTGGTCGCGCGCCTCAACCACCACAACATCATCCAGATCCACGAGATGGGGGAGATCGATGGCGATTACTACATCGCCATGGAGTACGTCCGCGGCAAGTCGCTGCGCGATCTGATCGACGAGCTCCGCGCCGAGGGCACGATGCTCCCGCTGCCGCACGTCATCGATCTGGCGATCAAGCTGTGCGAGGGGCTCGGCTACGCGCACCAGGCGCGCGACATCCGCGGGCGGCCGATGAACATCGTCCACCGCGACATCAAACCGTCCAACGTCTTCGTGACGCAGGCGGGGCAAGTGAAGCTGCTCGACCTCGGCATCGCGAAGCACAGCGCGGACGCCTCGGTGACGAAGACGGGCGCGGGTGTCGGGACGCCGCACTACATGGCGCCGGAGCAGGTCACGAATCCGGACCAGGCCGGCCCGTCGGCTGACGTCTACTCCCTGTGCGTCATGCTCTACGAGATGCTCGTCGGCGTCCTGCCCCAGGGCCATTGGCAGCCGCCGTCCGGCGGTCGCAGCGACGTCCCGAAGGCCCTCGACGACCTTGTGCAAGCTGGCCTCTCGAACCGGCCGGCCAGCCGACCCCAGTCGATGACCGATTTCATTGAGCGCCTGGACAGTCTGGCCTCGTCGCATTGGGGCGATGCCGGCAAGTTGGCGCTGGACGGCATTGAGAGCTTCAAGACGCGTTGGAAAGAGAACGCGGGCAAGGGCCTCGGTTCCAAATGGAGGGTGGCCGCCGCCGTCCTCGGGGTGCTCGTCGTCCTTGGGATGATGTTCGGCGACGGCGAGCCGGGATTCGCCGCCGACGACGGTTTGTCGCCCGCGCCTCGGTCCGTGCAAGATCTCTCCGGCCAATGGTTCGAGTCGTCCGGAAGCACTTTCTCCGTTGAGGTGCTCCCCGACGGTCAGCTCACCGGCTTCGGAACGATGGCCGACGGAACGCCCGTCTCCTTTGCGGGCCTTTGGTCGGGCAACCAGGTCGAGTTCTCGCTTGGCCGCGGCGGCCAGGCCTTCGTCAACGCCGAGGGCACTTGGAGCGGCGGAACATCCTTCGAAGTCGACGTCTATTCGATGGGCGGCGGCTACCTCGAGACCACCAACATCCGCGTCCAACGCGCGAACTGAATCCCCGAAACTGCCATGAATCTATCACTCAATGAACGACCCTTGAACGGTTGCCTGTTCGAGTCCACGCCTGTGGCTGCTGCCGAGTTTGCCGCCGCGGCCGGGGTCGACTTCCCTGCCCTCGTGGACCTGCGTGCGCACTGCTCGCCGGTCGAGGACCAGCGCCTTACCAACTCGTGCACAGCGAATGCGATCGTCGGAGCGCTCGAGTACCACCAGATACGTGCCGGCCATGGCATGACCGACCTTTCGCGGATGTTCGTCTACTACAACGCGCGGCAGCTCGCGGGGGCGGAGGACAAGGACGTCGGTAGCTTCATCCATCACGTCATGGCCGCCGTTCTCGCCCATGGCGCCTGCGAAGAGCGGCTGTGGCCCTTCCAAGAAGCGATGTGCATGGCACGCCCGACGGACGCGGCCTACAAGAACGCGCTCAAGTTCCAGGCCGTGCAGTACGCGCGCACGCCGCTTGGGGCGGCTGCGATGGCCGCCCTTGCCAGTGGGCTGCCGGTCGTCTTTGGCACGTATCTGCCCCAGTCCTTCTTCACGGTGGGCGCCTCCACCGGCACGATGCCCGGCCCCGCCGAGACGGTGCCGAAGCCCGGAGGCGGGCACGCGATGCTCCTCGTCGGCTACGACCTGCAGGACCAGACCTGGCTGGTGCGCAATAGCTGGGGTACGGGTTGGGCCGATGGCGGCTACGTGCGTATTCCCTTCGCGACCCTGAAGGCTTACTCGGACCCGACCCACTTCTGGACGATCGGTGCGATCGAGAATGCGCCCAAGCTGATGCGGGCCGACCCAACCGCACGCGCGAACGCGACGGCGCTCCCGGGGTCGTCGCTCGACCGCGGTCGCATCCGAGCGAACGCCGCCGCGCTGAGTGAGGGCCTCACACGATCCATGGAGTCGAAGAAGCAGAGCCTCCGCGACCGCCTCCGCGGCCCTGGGTGACAGACTGGGCGTCGGCCCGGCCAGATTTCACTGGGCGCGGAGCCCATTGGCGCCGTGCCCAGTCCTTTCAGGTCGCCAGCAAGGCCCCTGGATGTCGTAAGTTGTGGCCTATGCCATCGCTTCCCCAGTTCCGCCGGAGCGGGACCCGCTTCGTAGAGATCGTCGCCACCCTCGTTCGATATGGCTTCGCGGACGAGCTGGAACGAATCGAGCCTGAGTTCGTCAAGCGTTGGTTGCGCCATGAGGATGTGGCGCGCCTCGCGTCGCTTTCGGTAGGGGAGCGGATCCGTCTGGCGTGTGAGGAGCTCGGCCCCACGTTCATCAAGGTCGGGCAAATCCTGAGCACCCGACCGGACGTGGTCTCGCCAGAGGTCGCGGCCGAACTTGCCCGCCTGCGATCGGGCACCCCCCCCGACGGCTTCGAGCAAGTACGGGCCGTCGTTGAGTCCGAGCTAGGGGCTCCCATGGGCGAGCTGTTCGAGTCCTTCGAGGAGGAGCCGCTCGCTTCGGCGTCCATTGGTCAGGTGCACGTCGCGCGACTTCACGGTGGACAGGAGGTGGTCGTGAAGGTGCAGCATCCGGGCATCGAGGCGCAGGTCGAAACCGACTTCAACGTCATCACGTCGCTGGCGAAGCTCTTGGATCAGCACAACAAGGACCTGCGCTCTTACCAGGTCGTGGTGATCGCCGAGGAGGTCCGCAAGGCCCTGCTCAACGAGCTCGACTTTCGGAGGGAGAGGCGCAGCCTTGAGCGCTTCCGCCGGTCCTTTGTGGATGACCCAATGGTCCATATTCCGGCGGCCTTCCCGGAGCAAAGTAGTCATCGGGTGCTCACCATGGAGCGGCTCGAGGGCTACTCGATCGCCGAGCGCCAACGCCTGATTGCCGATGGCCATGACTGCTCCTATCTGGCCGCCGAAGGCGCCCGCGTCTTCCTCGACATGGTGTTCCTGGAGGGTGCATTCCATGCCGACCCACACCCGGGCAACATCCTTGTGGGGCCGGACGGGCGGATAGGCCTCGTCGATTTTGGCATGGTGGGCTTCCTCGAATCGGGCCTGCGGGACCACCTCATCGACCTTCTGATCGCTTTTGTTCGCGATGACCAAGACGAGCTGGAGCGGGCGGTCACGGAGCTCGCCTCGGTCCCGGCGAGCGTCGACCGAGGCCGCCTGCGGCGCGACCTCGCCGAATTCCAGTCGGAGATCTCCGGAACCCCGTTAGAGGAACTCAGCGCCGATTCTGTCCTCAATGACTTCACGGCCATGCTCCGCCGGCATCGCATGCTGTTGCCCCCGTCGATTTCGATGCTGATCAAGGTGCTCGTCATGCTCGAGGGAACGGCACGTGGCCTCGATCGCCGCGTCTCACTCATGGAGCTGCTGCAACCGTACTGCGAGGACATGGTCCGCAGGCGCGCCAGCCCACGGGCACGTGCACGGCGCGCCGTTGAAGCCACCCGCGGATGGATGCGCCTCGGCGAGCGCCTGCCCCGCATCCTCGACAACGCGACACGCAAGCTGGAACGCGGGCAGATGCGGGTGGACCTCGTGCACTCCGGACTCGAAGCGACGGTGAATCGCCTCATCTCCGGCATTCTCTGCGCCGCCATGCTCCTGGGCGGTTGCATTCTGTGGGCATTGAAGGCCCCGCCGATCGTTTTTGGCATCCCCGTGATGGGCGTGCTAGCGACGGGCTTGGCGCTCATGCACGGACTCCGGCTCCTGACTCAGATTCGTTCCCGGAACACAGGCCCGCCGAAGGCGTAGCGAGATCCATCTCCTTGGTGGGCGAGTGGCAGTGCCTTGCCCACAGACGGTGCTGCGGGCAAGGGGGGGGCGGACGCGCGCCCGTCATCGCGGAGGGCGTCCGACGCCCCGGCGATACGTGGGGCACGTATCGGTCTAGATCCAGTTCACGGTGTCAGCGCCCGCAGCGAACAGAGCGAAGAGGAGTGCGTCCTTGGGGAAGAGGCCCTCTTCGGCTCCCACGTCGAGGACGAGGTGTCGTTCATCGATGATGTCGAGCCGCCAACCGGACCACTCGCGTTCACTCGGCTCGAAGTGGAGGAGCCAGTTATCGAGGGTCCAGGGGGCGTCTTTTGCGGTCTCGCGCCGTTCGGCGCTCCCCGCGGGGAGTCGCAGGACGCTCAGCGTGAACGCCTCGATTTCTTCCTGGGTGACTTGGCGGCGGAACTGACTGCGGAGCCATAGGGGGAGTCGTTCGGACCAGAACGCCCTGTCGGGAAAACCGGATTCCCAATGCTGGTCGAGGAGCGGGAGGATCTCTGTCAGTCTGGCTGCGATCCGCTCCGCATCGCCCTCGATGTCGAAGCGGACATAGTCATGCGTGCTGCCAACAGTATCGTGGAGTCTCTTCATGGGCAGTCAGTGGTCATTGGTGCGGGCGCGGCAACGTTGGTGAGGGCTGGACACCCGGAGCTTCCGAGCGTGACGCGCCGAAGTCACCAAATCGGCCCGGCGTTGGCCATGGGCCAGTGTCTGTTTGAGCGGTGCCCCAGCGTCCCCTGGAGCGTATGTCGGCCATCGGCGTGCCCCGCTGTCCCGGTGGAGGACGGGCCCCCGGCTGTGTTTCGTGGGATTCATGGCAGGCTTTGGGCAGGAGCTTCGCATGGGTGAGTCCAGATGAAGAGTGGAGACACCCCATGAATGAGACTTTCGAATACAAGAAGGCGCCGATTGGGCGCAGGGTTTGCCTGACGATTGATGACCAGGGCGCGTCGCTGGGCCGAGCCGGGCGCGATCCCTCCGAGCGCGTGGAGTGGGCGAGTGCCACGGCCGTTCGATACGGAGAGATTACGACACGCGGCCTCACGTCGCGCTGGCTGGATGTGCTCCATCCCGGTGGGAGACTCCGCCTCGGGTGCAATGCGCATGAATCGGAGGATCCGAATTCCGGCGACCTTGGGGTCTATCACAGCGCGGTCGTCGCCCTGGTGCGCCAACTGGAGACTCGCCGCCCCGAACTTCGCGCGCACCTTGGCACAGGAAATGCCATGACCTGGGTGTTCTTCCTCATGGGGTTGACGGCCGCCGTGACGGGCTGTGGGCTGCCGCTCGTTGCGTGGCTCACCGGCCGTCCTACCGACAAGATCATGGGCGCCCTGGTGCCCTGCGTCATGCTCCTTCTCTTCGGCGTCATGATCATGCGCGCGTTCGTGCCGTGGCGGCGGGCGGATCCGATCCCGCTCGGAGAACTCGCGGAGCTCCACGGCGGTTGATCATGGATGAGGCTGCTTGCATCGACCCATGGCGCCGACCTCGGAACGGATCCAAGCTGGCTCCCCTTCCTGGGTTCCATCACGTCCTTGGCCAAGTGCTAATCAGGCAGC
>CAJXRJ010000505.1 GCA_913058555.1 uncultured bacterium | reverse complement strand
ACGAGATCATGCCTAGTCTCGTGGGCTCGGAGATGTGTATAAGAGACAGATCGGCGACGGCGAGCTCGTGATTGAGGTCTTCGTGCGAGACTCCCAGGGACATCCGATCGAGTGCGCAAGGGTCTGGGCCAACCCACTGGCCTCGAACGACCTAGAGCGACGGCGGAAGAGGGGGGCTACGCCGACAAACGCGGACGGGTGGACGCGACTGTGGCCCCTTCAGCACGACTCCTACCGCGTCGTGGCGGAAGCCGAAGGCTATGCAGCGTCCCCCAGCGAGGTCGTCAAGCTCACTCTGAATCGCCCCCACGGGCAGACTGAAGTCACCATGACCGTCGGCGGTTCCGTCGTTGGAGTCCTCCCCGACAATCAGGGGGAACCAGCCGCGGGCATCCCCCTCTCGATTCACCTTCGCGCTTGGCCGAATCAGCTCGAGCACAATACGGCGGGCATCCTGCGGCGGGCCGAGACAGGCGAAGACGGCTCCTTCGAGTTCTTGCACCTCGCGGAGGGGAGTTACACGCTCCGTTCGCGCGCCCAGGGAGAGGATCTGCTCCGCGTTCCGGGGCAGCGAGTCCAGCTCGAGGTCAAGGAGGGCGAGGTCACCCAAGTCGACTTCAATCTGAGGAGTAGCGCCTCCGTGAATGTCACGGGAGTGGTTCTCGAGAACGACCTTCCCGTTCCGAACGCACGGCTGGGCTTTAGCTTCCCGAACGGCCCCCCCGGGCTTCGCACCGCGCGCACCAAAGCCGACGAAGGAGGCCGCTTCGAGATCAACCTCGATGGGGGCGGTCAGTACCGTGTCCAGGTCAGCGGGGGGCACCTGGGCGGCAGCGTCTTCACCCAGGCGGACATCCCCAACAACCCGGTCCACGAGATCGAAGTCCAATTTAGCACGGGGCGCATCCAGGGCCGCGTGCTGGGTCCCGACGGCAATCCCATCAGCGACTATGCCCTGATGGCGAGCGGACGCTCGCCGGACCGCAACCGAGGTAGCGCCATCGCGCGGGCAACGACGAATGCCGAGGGTGCCTTCGAGTTCTCGAGCCTCCTGGCAGCGACCTACAGCGTCCGTCCCGGACGTGACATGGACCCCAGGTCTATGCTCAAGTCATCCAACACACCCTTCGTCGGTGAAGCATCGGTGAGCGGACTCGTGGTGGAGGCCGGAGTGACCCTCAGCGACGTCGAACTCCAGCTCCCGGCGGCTGCCGCCGTCGAAGTCTTCGTGACCGACCCGGAGGGGAACCCCATCTCCGGGGCGAAGGTGAGCTGCGGACTGACGGGGACCCACTTTGGATTTGGCCAGCATGGGAAAGTCACCACAGATCACTCCGGCCGCGCCCTGCTCGGGGGGCTGCCTGCCGGGGAGTATCTGATTCACGCCACGCGCGAGCGAGAGGTCTCCGACAAGGTGGGTGCAACACTCGCGGTCAACTCGACCCAAACGGCCAGGTTGATCCTCAAGCAGGGGACGATCGTCGAGGTCGAGGTACAAAGTGCCGGAGAAGTCCCGGAGCGCGGCTTCGTCCGGCTCCAGGACGCCGATGGTCGCATGCTGAGCGCAGCAATCCTCGCCAACGGCAAGGCCCGTTTGGGGCCATTAACGGCGGGGAGCTACGTGGTCCACGCATCCACCCGGGACGGCAACCCGCGGGTCGCGGAGCAGGCGATCCTGGTCTCAGGTCAGGAGTCCCTTTCGGTCTCGCTCGACCTCCGCTGAGCATCGGCCACGGAAGGTACGGTGCGCCAGAGTCGGTACCGCGGTTCTGAGCGCGGCACGGCGTGACCGCACTACGCGCCGCGACCACGCCGATGAGCACAGCTGCCCGTTGCACCGTCATTCCCATAGCGGCATAGAGGAAACGTTGGCGTTGCTCGGCCCAAGCTCCCGCCACCTGGAAGCTGCCCGGCCCGCGAGAAAACCGATGCGCCGTTCCGCGGTACCGAACAGGTCGCAGGCCGGCGGGCCTCACGGGGAAGCTTTGGCCAGACTCGCACGCAGTGTCCCACGTTGATCGGTGTTGCACCTGGACAGTGCCCATCGGGGCTGGGGCGCGTCCTCGAAACGAGCGCCCAGGGCCTGCTACGCGTACACTGCGTGGCACTCGCAGCCCTCGCAGCGGTCCGTCGACTTCCCGCGGCGAACCAGGACAACCAAGCTCGACCATGCTCCAACGACTCTCTCGCAACCTTGTTCCCGCAGCGCTGCTCCTCGCCGGCGCGCCGACCGTCCTCGCGCAATCGCTCTTCGAAGACCCGGTCGAAATCTCGCACTCGCTCGCAGAGTCCGGGCGTGAGTTCACCACCGTGGATATCGACCACGACGGAGACCTTGACCTTCTGGTGGCCTATGCCCCGAGCGCCGGCCTGCGGATCCTCTTGGGCAACGGAGACGGCACGTTCGCCGAGCCCTACGACGTCTCCACTGGGCCCGGGCGGATCCTTCGGTTGGCTAGCGCAGACTTCAACCTCGATGGGCGAATCGATCTTGCCCTGGCGATGGTCACTCCGAACGGCATGGGCCGGTTGTTGTGGCTCGAGAACACAGGTTCCTCTCTTCCCCTTCTTCGGGCAATCGACAACTCCGCCGGGTTCACGCAAGAGCTGATCGCGGCGGACGTCGACGGCGATGGTAGTCCGGATTTGGTGCTTCGATTGGAGAGCGCCGAAGTCGCCTCCTACCTGAATCCTGGGGGGACGTTCTCGAATTCCCCCGCCACGGTGACCGCGATCGTTGCGGCGGATATCGAATGCGCGGACCTCAATGGGGACGGGCGCAGCGACGTCATGTTTGCCATCCGGACACAATCGAATCCTAGCCCTCAGTATGAATGGAAGGTTGTGCTGGGAGCCCCCCTGGGAGCCTTCCAAGCCGAGATGGACCTCCTGCCTCCGGGCACTGGGAATGTCGTCGCGCTCAATCCGTCAGATCTTGATAGCGACGGGGACCAGGACCTAGCTCTCTTCCTCACGGGTAGCGCAGAACTAAAGATCCTCGAGGCCACCGGCCCCCTTACGTTTGCGCCGGCACTGGTACTCGGTATTCAGGACCTTCAGGGCCAGTTCCGGCCGGACCTCGTGGACGTCGATGGAGACGGCACGCAAGACCTGCTCTACCAGGCGATCGATCCGCTCGTGCCGACCGATGAGCTCCGCTGGCGCAGGGGCCTCGGTGGGTTCCAGTTCGCGGCGGCTGAGATCGCACTGGCGGGCCCCATCATCACAAGCAACGCCCCGGTCGACATCTGCCTGGCGGACCTGACGGGTGACGGTGTCCCTGAGGCGCTCATCCGAAGGTGGCTATTGGGTGGGCTCATGGTGTTCGCTCCATCATCGGTGGGCATGGGCCCGCGCTTCTCGGATGGCGTGAGCCCGACCGCCACGCCGTCCGGGCTTGGCAGGTACAGGTTCGCGGACGTGGACTCCGATGGCGACAAGGACATCCTCGGCGAAGATCGCTTCTCGGGCGCTCTGTTCTGGTTCCGAAACCTTGGCAACTTGTGCTTCGAGGATTCGTCGCCCTTGGCCACTGGATTGCTGGGGCAGGCACTCATCGCGGCCGACGACTTCGACCAAGACGGCATCCTTGACCTGCTCTATGCACGCGGGGACTCGCCTGTGCCAGGCGTTTCCGTCGAGGTTTCGATCCGGTACGGCTCTGGATCCTTTGGCTTCGCCCCCGCTGAGGTCATCGGGCTCATCGGCGGTGACGTGGTGATTCAGTCTGCCAGCGACGCGGACGGCGACGGCGACCTCGACGTTCTCATCCTCGACCGTTTGGGCTCCCTATCCAACGTCATCATTCTTCGCAATGACAGCGGCTCCTTCGTCCAGCAGACCTCCCTCTCCGCCCTCCCTTCGGGCAGCCGCTTCCTCTTTACGGATGCGAACAACGACTCGATGACGGACGTGATTGAGGGGTCAAGCGCTGGCGCCTCCGTGAGACTGAGCACAGGCAACCTATCCTTCGCACCGCCGGCCACTTTCCAAGGGGCCGTTCCGTTCCTGTTCCTCCGGGACGCCCACGATGTCGATGGGGATGGCCATTCCGACATCCTCGCTCTGGACTCCGGCGTCTTTTGGGTGTGGGCCAAGGGGGACGGCCAGGGTGGCTTCTTGCCCTTCACGGCGCTGGTCGGCGTTCGTGTGGGATTCGGTCTTCACGCGGGTGACTTCAACGGGGACGGCCTTCGCGACGCGGTGGTCAGCGGTGTCCCGTCGACGGGCTCTCCGGTGATCGTGTACTTGGGCCAGCCGGATGGAACCTACGTGGGCACAGAAGTCATCTACTTGAATACCGCCCTGCAGATTACCTCCGTGGACCTTCAGGACCTGGATGGCGACGGCGACCTGGACGGGCTCATGGATGGCCGCGGCGTGCTATTCGTCACCCGGGGGAATGAGACCCAAGACGCAGGGGCCCCGCCCGCCGGCAGCTGCGTCAACGTCGCCGAGAACTCCCTCGGGTGCGTGGGCTCCCTGCGCGCCTTTGGAACGCCCGGGGTGAACTCCACGGACCTCGAACTTTTCGCCTCGGCGCTGCCGTCCAATCAGTTCGGCATGTTCGTTGGCTCCACCGATCTGACCCTCGGCACGCAGCCGGCGAACTCATCTGGCTTCCTGTGCCTCACCGGTGCGATCGGTCGCTACGACAGCCCCGGACAAATCGGCAGCACCGGCCCAGGCGGAACGCTTCGGCTTCCCTTGGATCCCGGCGCCCTCGAAACCTCCATGGGTCAAGTGCCCGCCGTGGCAGGGGCCAGCTGGGGCTTCCAGGCCTGGCACCGCGACCTCACGGCCCAAGGCGTCCCGACGAGCAACTTCACCGGTGCCGTCGTGATCACGTTCCAGCCCTGATACAGCCATAAGCGCAAGGGCGCGGCGCCCGTTCATCAGCGCCTGGAAAGGGCCGGCCGGTGGCTAGCCTCTGTCGGGTTCGTTCATTCCGCGGTGAACCGGGCGGTCGCCCCGCAGGAACCGAGCGTTGGCCGCCGTGACCTCGGTGGCAAGGCGATTGGCCAGTCGAAGCTAGGGACTTCGAAGAGTAGCACGCCCTTCCAAAGGGCCCGCTGAGCCCATGGCTACCGCCGCAGTCCAGGCACTGACGGTGAAGCGGTACGACGGACAAGAGCGGCCGCAGGCGCCGTCGCATCGGGGCAGGAATCGGTTTGGGAACGAGCCGTTCCGCCCGCGTAACCCATGGGCCGACGCCAGCTCAACGGCCCATCGGAACCCAGCGGCGTCTTTTGCGCCCAAAAGCTGCCGCCAGAGCGCATGGCATGGGGCGAGCGAGCTCTCTCGCCCTGGATGTCGTCCCGGTGCAGGGACTGGCACAGGCGTTGCCTTTGCCCCACAGGCTGCGGGTTTCCTCCCCCCATGGCACACCTCACCAACGTCACTTTCACTCGCTCTCATCCTCCTAGATCTGCTCGCGCTGGCCAGATCTGCTCGCGCTGGCTTGATCAGCGCGCGCTGATCCGGGCGGCCCCAGAGGCATGGATCAAACTTATCCGTGCCGGGTCGAGAGCCCTTTGCACCCATGGACCCTTTGCCATGAAGAAATCCCTGCTCTTCGGAGCCGTCCTCGCAGTTGGCGCCCTGTGCCTCCAAGACGTCTCGCTCGGTCACGGCGGCACCTACCGGGGCCCCCGCGACACCGTTCCCCC
>CAJXRJ010000504.1 GCA_913058555.1 uncultured bacterium | reverse complement strand
GTGGGTCACCACCAGGGTGTAGCCCTCTTTGACCGGGACACGCCCAAACTTGTAGACGCCCTCGCCGCTTGCCGTGGTTTTCACATCCTTCGAGCGATCGTAGTCCTCGAATAGGTTGAACGTCTGGGACCCGAAGAGGGTCAAGACGACCCGTGCGGACGGCACGGTGTTGCCGGCTTCGTCGACGACGCGTCCCGTGATCTCACCATGCCCGGCCAGGGCGGCTGCGGGTGTGGCCTCGGAGAGGTCCACAGTGGTGGTGAGGGTCGGGGCCGTGGCTTCACGGGTCCCGCCATCGCCAACGTCCACGAGGGTCGTCGGATCAGGCTGGTCGGTGGGCGTTTCGTCATCCGCGATCACGACCGTGGCGTTCCCGGGGTCCTCTGTGACCGTTCCGTCCTTCTTGTTGAAGAGGAATACCATCGAGCCGATGGCGGCCGCGAGGAGGATGAGTGCGATGAAGGGCTTCATGGAGGTCGATACGGGTAGCGTGAGCGAGTGGCGGCGCGGGGGCCGCTCAATGACGGACGGAGCGCCTCGGAGGTTCTTCCCGTCGTTCGGAAGAATGTTCGTGCTAGGTTCCAAAGGGAGCGCTGGGCCCAGGTTTCGGTGCGACAGATTGCCTTTTTGAGACCGGAGCCCTCCCAAGGCTGGGGGCTGAGGCTCGGTTAGCCCCGCGCCGTTTGGGGCGTGCCGCGGTCCACGGCCTCAAGGGCCGTCGGCAATGCGCTTTCCCAGAGGGCCAGGCCCCCGAGGAAATAGGAGAAGAGCAGAAGCTCGAGATCGAATTTCTTGAAGGTCTCGATCTTGGCGCCGCGGTTCAGCCAACCGTGGTCGATCTGCGCCACGAGGGCACTTTTGGCCCCGACGACGCGCCAGCCTCGGCCGAGTGCGAGGCGGGGCACCAGGCGCACGGACTTGGCGCCGGTAGAGATCTCAACGGTGCGCCGCATGACGCCGGGCCGGATGCTGGAGCCCAGCCACTCCCGGGCCTCGGTCCAGCACGCGAACTGGGCTCTGAGCAGCCCCGGCTGTCGCTTGAACACGAGCACCTCGCCTTTTTCGGGCGTCCAGGTGCCCGAAACGATCATCCCGAGCCGGTTGCGGCGCACCTGAATCACGCCGATTTCCTTGCCGTCTTCGTCGATGACAGTGTGACGGGGGCTTAGGAAGCCGGAAACGCGGGTGGTGAAGGTCTTGAGGTGTTTGGCCATGGCGCGCGGAGAGGGGGAACCGACGGAGGGTACCCGCCTGGGCGGGATGAGGCGTGGACAAGGACTGGAGAACGGGCCCCGAATGGAGACCCCTTTAGGGAGGTCCTGGGCCCTTGCCTCGATTCAGGATCGCTCGGTTTTCCCGAAGCGGCCCCCGTGACCCTTAATGTCGGATCAGATCGACAATCCCATGAGGGCCTGATGGGCTTCGATCACCGCTTGGCCGCAGGCGTCCACCTCGTCGGGGCTGACCGCATCGGGTGTGCCCTGGTGCGCCAGGGAGAAGCGGAGAGCTGAAGCGGCCTTGGCGTCATCTTGGCCCATGGCCCTGAGGACGGCCGATGGAGCTGATTTCGACGAGTTGCAGGCGGACCCAGCGCTGACTTCGATGCCCTGGTCGTGCAGCAGGGCGAGGAGGGCCGTGGCGTCGAGGCCGGTGGCGGCGAGGTCGAAGCCGATATTGGAGGTGTTGGCGGCGCGCCGTTCGACATCGCCATTGACCCATGACCCCGGGCAGCCCGTGAGGATCTTGGATTCGAGTCGATCCCGCGAGGACGCCATGCCCGCTTGGGCTGCGGCGTCGACGGAGCGCTCCGCAGCGGCCTTCGCGGCGACGCCGAGCCCGACGATGGCCGGCACGTTCTCCGTTCCTGCCCGCCGTTCGCCTTCTTGGGGGCCGCCTACGATCAGGCTCTCCACCGGCACGCCGCCGCGCACGTAGAGGGCGCCGATCCCGCGCGGGCCGTGGAACTTGTGACCCGAGAGGCTGAGGAAGTCGCAGTCCAGTACGGCGACATCGATGGGGGTCTTGGCGGGGGCTTGAACCGCGTCGATATGGAAGAGCGCGCCGGCCGCGCGGCAGGCCTCGCCGATGCCCGACAGGTCCGAGATGACGCCGGTTTCGTTGTTCAGGAGGATGAGCGAGACCAGGGCCACGTCGCCGCTCTCCAGGGCATCGAAGAGTGCAGAGCGGTCCAAGTGGCCCCGGGCGTCCACCGGGATTCGGATCGTTCGAGAGTCGCTGGATTCGGCCCCTCCGAAGCAGGCGCTGACCGCCTTCACCGTGGCGCTGTGCTCCGCCGAGGAGAGGACGGCCTTGCCCGAGGGGTTCCGGACCGCTGCGCTGCGAATGGCGGTGATCGTGCTCTCGGAACCGCAAGACGTGAACACGATGGATGAGGGGGGCGGCCCCCCGATCAGCTGCGCCACATCAGTCCGGGCGTCCCGCACGGCGCGCCCCGCTTCCCGGCCCGCGGGGTGGGTGGCCGATGGGTTCGCGCCGGGGCGCCCCAGCCATGGGAGCATGGCTTCAATGACCTCTGGGGAGGCGGCGGTGGTGGCGTTGCAGTCGAAGTGGAGGGCCATGCGCCTCATTTTAGCAGTTGGGGGCCGCCCGCGGCGCCGTTGGAGAGCATCGCGGCGGCACGCCCCCGGGGTCTCCGCTACCCTGACGCCGTGGCCAGGCGAGAATCCGCCCCGCCACGGCGCGCCAAAATCGGCCGTGGCCTGCCCGCCAACTTTCGATATCTATGTTCGACATCAAATACCTGCTCTTCCTGGCACCAGGCCTGCTTCTCAGCATGTGGGCGTCCTCGCGGGTGAAGAGTACGTTCCGCAAGTACCAGAACATCGGGGTCCAAAGCCGCATGACCGGGGCCCAGGCCGCGGCGGCGGTGTGCCGTGCGGGTGGCGCCAACGTCACCATCGAGCGCGTCGGAGGGTTCTTGTCCGACCACTACGACCCGCGAACCAAGACGCTCCGGCTTTCGCCGGATGTCTACGACGGGCGCACGATTTCGTCCATCGCGGTGGGGGCCCACGAGGCCGGGCACGCGATCCAGGACGCGACCGACTACTCGTGGTTGCGGATGCGTTCGGCGATCGTTCCCGCCGTGCAGTTTGGCTCCAAGGTCTACATCTGGCCGATCATGATCGGCGTCGGCATCCAGGGGAGCGTGGGGGGCACCTTGATGCTCGTGGGAATCGGGCTGCTCGCCCTCACGGTCTTGTTCCAGCTCGTGACCTTGCCGGTGGAGTTCGATGCATCGAATCGGGCCAAGAAGGTGCTTGAGGAAGCGGGCATCGCGACCACCGACGCGGAGCATCATGGGGTCGACAAAGTGCTTGATGCGGCTGCGCTGACCTACGTGGCGTCGGCGGTATCGTCCTTGGCCACCCTCGCCTACTTCCTGATGCTCTTCCTCCGGCGCTCCCAGGGATCCCGCCAAGACCGCTGAAATCGGTGTCCCCGCACCGGTGATCCCGACCCCGAGGCGCCGATTCGTTAAGGTCGTGCCCGTCCCCCTGGCCCGAGAAGTTCCTACCCCTGAGCCCCCGTGGATCGAATCAAGCTTGACTACACGAACGTCCTGAGCTCCGCCGTTGGCGAAGAGCACGGCCTTCGCCCCGCCGATCTCGAGGCGATCGCCGCTTCGTCGGACGCGGCCCTGGCGGCCGTGCAGGCGCGCCGCACGAAGGACCTTCGCTGGCTCGACCTTCCGCACCAGGACGCCGTTCAGCGTGACGTGCTCAATTACGCGGCGACGATGCAGGCCTCCTTCAAGTCGGGGGAGATCGAGAACGTCGTCGTGCTCGGCATCGGCGGTTCGGCCCTTGGCAACCGGGCCCTGCACGCGGCGCTTTCGAGCCCGTTCCACGACATCGCCCGGCCCGACGGCATGCCGCGGCTTATCGTGCTCGACAACGTGGACCCGGACCTGGTCGGCGAATTCCTCGATACGTTTGACGTTTCGAAGTGCCTCTTCAACGTGATCTCGAAGTCTGGCTCCACTGCCGAGACGATGAGCCAGTTCTTGGTTCTGAGGAAGCGCCTGATCGAGGCCGTGGGCGAAGAGGCCCACCGCAAGCACATCGTCGTGACCACCGACGCCGAGAAGGGCGTCCTGCGTCCCATCGTCGACGCGGAAGGCTACGCGTCCTTCATCGTGCCCGACGGCGTAGGGGGGCGGTTTAGCGTCCTTTCCCCTGTGGGCCTCGTGTCGAGCGCCCTGGTCGGGATCGACGTGCCGGGCCTGCTCGCTGGTGCCGCGGACATGGACGAGCGCTGCCGCGAGGCGCCCTTCGCCGAGAACCCCGCGCTGATCTACGCCGCGATCCAGTTCTTGATGCAATCGAAGAAGGCCAAGCCCATGGCCGTCACCTTCTCCTATAGCCAGCGCCTCGCTTGCGTCGGCGATTGGTACGCGCAGCTTCTCGCCGAGTCCATTGGTAAGCGCAAGTCGCTCGCCGGCGAGGACGTCTTCGTGGGCCCGACGCCGATCTCGGCGGTGGGGGTCACCGATCAACACAGCCAGGTGCAGCTGTACGTCGAGGGCCCGTTCGACAAGTGGTTCACGCTGCTCGCCGTGGAGCGCGCTGACCACACCGTCGAAATCCCGTCCCAGTACGCCGATCACGATGCCCTGAGCTACCTCGGTGGCCGCACGATCAACGAACTCTTCACGGCGGAGCGAGAGGGCACACGTATCGCGCTCACCGACGCCAGCCGGCCCAGCGTTTCGATTCAGTTCCCCGCGGTCACCGCCCACTCCGTTGGGCAGTACATGTACTTGATGGAGCTCAGCGTCGCCGTGATGGGCGAACACTACGGCATTGATGCCTTCGACCAGCCCGGCGTTGAGGCCGGCAAAATCGCCGCCTACGCGCTCATGGGGCGCAGCGGATACGACGAACGACGGCAAGAGATCGAGGCCGCCCAAGGGGGCGCTCCGAAGGTCGTCTGAGCCAGACCCTTCCCCCCCCTGCTGTGGACGAAATTCAGAACATCACGGTCGGCGTTGGCGTGCATCCCCGAACGGGGGTGCCCGACGTCGGGTCGTTGCGCGCAGCGCGTCAGGCCGCATGGGTCGCTCGTCAAACGGGCGCCCAGGTAACGCTCCTGACCGCCGCTTGGGCGGAGGACAGTAGCGGCCCGGTGGAGCTTTCAGGGTCCGCCATGGACGAGCTCCGGGACCTCTCGCTGCGGGTCTCTGCCGACGGGGCCAAGGTCGATATCCAAGTGGTCGAAGAGTACCCGTGGCTGGCCCTCGTGCACCGCGCCCTCGACGGCAAGGCCGACATGATCATCGCGGGCAAGCGCAGCAGCCTCGACGGCAACCGCCGCCGCGTGGGGAGCACCGCGGTGAAGCTCCTGCGCAAGTGCCCGGTTCCCGTTTGGCTCGTCAAGCCCGACCATGATCTGCAACATCGCCACGTGCTCGCGACCACGGACTTCTCCGCTGTGTCTGAACGCGTGATCTCAGCGGCGGCCTGGATCGCGTCCCGGTCCAAGGGCGAGTTGCACGTGCTGCACGCTTGGAACCTGACGCCCCAGGAAACGCGGGCGGCGCTGTCGCTCCCAGAGGACGAATACGCGGCCCTGATCGAAGCGAGCCGTGCCCGCGCGCAGGCGGCGCTCGACGAGATGCGCGACGCCAAGGCGGACGTGGAGCGCCTGTCTCTTATACACATCTGACGCTGCCGACGATATGCAGTGT
>CAJXRJ010000503.1 GCA_913058555.1 uncultured bacterium | reverse complement strand
GGCTCGGAGATGTGTATAAGAGACAGGGGCTTATCTGCCTCTCCGGAGCCCTCAATCGCATCAGGACGCCCATTGGCGTCATCGGCGCGAACGGTACCTACTCCCGTTCCATCGACATGTCGGGCCCCATTGGCGACCTATCACAGACCTTCGTGATGGGGGAAACCCGGGCCTTCCAGTTCTGGCATCGCGACATCGACCCTGCCACTGGCGGCGCCACCAACAACTTCACCAGCGGCACGTTGTTCGTGCTGCAATAGCGCGCCCGTGGGTCTGGAAGCGCGTCGCCGCTTGCGGTGGCGCGCTCCGGGCACAGTGCCAGGCACAGATTGGGCGGTACTGTTCCGCAGTACTGCCCCGTAACCGTTTCCGCCAATCCCAGGCGATCGCCTGAGCCCCTAGGCCTCCCTAGATCTGCCAGAGGCCATGCTCGATCCCGCCTAGGATGTAGATGGCGAACATGCCGTGGCCGGGGATCTCCATCGCGGGGAGGGCAATCTGGGCGCCGGCCGACTGAGCCGCGGTCACTGCCGCCTCAATGTCGTCAACTAGCACGTACGGCCGGACCACCGGATTCTCGTGGGCTGCCATCGGTGCACGAACACCGATCATCCCACCACTTTGAAGCGCCGCCGTACGGGCGTTGCCGAGTCCGGGAACCGCCTCACCGAAGGCGATGCCGTGGAGTTGGGCCAACGCATTGCACGTTGCCTCGACGTCCGGAGTCACGACTTCAAGGTACTGAATGAGCATGGCATTCTGAGTCTCGGCCTCCTGCGCCGCAGCAGCCGTTAGCGACTCTTGGTTCTGGACATCTGTGGCACTGCAAGCACAGACGCCCCACGTCAGCACGAGCCAAGACATGAATTGACGGGGGATGAAGTTGGTCATGGCTCGCGCCTTTCCTCTGCGATTTGGATGGGATTGCAACAGGCGCCGCCGATGACCTCAGTCACTACGATTCCGTGACGACACGGATCTGACGATACTGTGCCGGAATCATTTCTGCCATAGCTCGACGAGTGCCGGGCCCATCGCCAGGCGCCCTCCTCAGAGGGACTCGCACGCCATACGTGACAACGATCTGCCCACCGTGGGCATTCCCTATTCACCTCCGCGCAGTGAGATCCAATTCGATGGAATGGACCACTGGCGGAAACGGGCACTGGCACCAGCTCGGCTGACTCCCAAGGCCAACGCCCCGCTCCGGCAATGGGTCAAGAGAGGCCCAACAGGCCCATCCACATCACTCGAAAATGATCGTCAACCCATCGCTGAAGTTGGACGTTGGCTGACCTGCGGCCGTGTCGCGGAACCATGTGGTGAAGTGCCAAGTATCTCCCGGTTGCACGACGACATAGCCTCCCGGCGTCGGATGCTGATTCAGGTCAATGCTGAGCCCATAGGTCCCGGCGGCCTCGGAGTTGAGGATCTGTCCCGGGGCGATGTAGCGCCCAATCGACCCACCGAGGCACAAGTTCCCTTGGCTTCCGCCGGGGTTCGGCACGAAGTCCGTCACCTGACTTGTGACGAAGATGCCGAAGGTATGCGCGGGCAGGCCAGCAGCGACCAGCCTCACGTCGTTGTCGCCCACGGTAGGCTGCCCCACGGCTGAGATCCCCGCTCCTCCGCCTGAAGCATTGATTGCGGCAGAACAGAAGCTCGTCCCAAGCTCGTCTCCGAAGGGTAGGTCGAACTGGTATGCGGCCCCCGAACTGAAGATGTCATTGTTGAGTTCGGCGCCGCTGTTCACGCCCGTGCCGTTGCTGTCTTCAAGGTCCGCGCCGACGATGACGGCGTTCCGAAACACGGCCACCGATCGCCCAAACCTGTCCTGCTCACCGGAATTCGAGGCCTTGAGGTAGGCCTCCTGCGTCCATGTGACGGCGTCTCGCCTGAAGAGATAGGCCGCTCCAGCCTCGGTCTTGCTGTTGTTCGCCTGACCTGACCCATTGACTCCGGTTCCGTCACCGGATTCGCCGACCGCTCCGACGACGATCACGTTGCCAGACACATCCACATCCCCGCCGAAGCTATCCAATGCGTCAGTGTTCGAGGCCTTGAGGTACGCCTGCTGCGTCCACGTGGTGCCGCTTCTCTCGAAAACGTAGGCGGCCCCCGCCGAGATCGCATCGTCGTTCCCTTGCCCGCCCCCGTTCACTCCTATGCCGTCGCTGTCCTCACCCTTGGCGCCAACGACGACGAAATCCCCAGAAACCGCCACGGTGCCGCCGAATCGGTCATTCGCGCCCGTGTTCGACGCTTTCAAGTAGGCCTGTTGGCTCCAGGCACCGTTGGCTTTCGTGAATACGTAAGCAGCCCCCGCCCAGGCAAGGCCGTTATCGGCCTGCGCACTGCCGTTCACGCCCGTGCCGCTGCTGTCTTCTTGAACAGCGCCGACCACGATCGTGGCGCCACTGATATCGACCGACCAGCCGAACATATCTCCATCCTCTGCGTTCGACGCTTTGAGGAAGGCCTCCTGGGTCCAAAGGGTGCTGTTTCGTGTGAACACGTAGGCTGCACCCGAGAGCAGGGAACTATTGTCGGACTGCATTCCAGTGTTGACGCCGGTGCCACGACTGCTTTCGCGAAAGGCGCCGACAACGATGGTGTCCCCTGAAATGGCCAGCCCGGACCCGAACCTGTCCGTCGAACCTGTGTTCGAGGCTTTGATGTAGGCCTCCTGCGTCCAGGTGCTGCCGTTCCGAACGAACACATAGACGGCTCCCGCGGAATCCATGCTGTTGTTGGCCCCAGCGCCGCTGTTGACGCCGACCCCGTTGCTTTCCTCCGTAATGGCGGAGACCACGATCGTGTCCCCGGATATGTCCACGGCGTGGCCGAATCTGTCGTCTGGGCCGGCGTTCGACGCCTTCAGATAGGCCTGCTGGCTCCAGATCCCGCCTGACTTGACGAACACGTAGGCAGCACCGGAATCCCACGAGGAGTTATCGGACTGCATGCCGCTATTCACTCCGGTCCCGCTGCTGTCCTCCTGGGGAGCTCCGACAACGACGGTGCTTCCCGTCATGGCTACCGAGGATCCGAAACGGTCGGCCGGCCCCGGGTTAGAGGCCTTGATGTAAGAAGCCTGCACGATGGGGTCGACGGTAATCGGATACGTAGCGCCTCGCTCGTCGACGCTCAGCACGAGCCTTCCCGCTTCGGATTTCATCCAGGCCCGCAGGTCTTTGCCTTCCGCATCGAACGCCACGAGACCGGAGTAGCTCAGGATCGCCGAACCGCTCGGATCGAGGAAGCGAGCACTTCTGCCACCCCGAACGACCACTGGCCGCAGGCTGCCGCGGATGTCGAGGGAGAATTGCAAGGGACCGCCTCCCGCGGCGCCACTCGGCTGGCGGTGGATCGTGAAACCATGCTCATGCCCCCGCGCATCATTCACCCACCATTCAGTGAGTGCGGGTTCCCATTCCAGCGAGACTCTACCGCCCCGAGCGGTCACTCTTTCCGCGTGGTCGACCGCGTTGGGAGCATCCACAAATCCCCAACTCGCGAGCTGCAGACCCCACGTCCAACCCCCTGCAATCGGCGTCGTGGTGGCGCCCTTTTGGTCGTACTCGGTCTCCCAGCCCTGTCCTGGATTGTGGCTCCGGTAGCCGCCCTCCATTGCGCGAACCGCGTGCTGCCCGGCGTCATAAGCAGCTCGAATGCCTGCCCAATCGCTAGCGGAAAGGCCGTCGGGATCCGTCCCGTTGCCTTGATGGGCCTGGACGGGTTGGCTCAGTGATAGACCTGCGGCCGCGAGGCCGAGAAGGATGGGGTGTCTCATGGGATTCTGACGCGGGGCGCTCGAAAGCGGTGGGCTCCCAGCGGTCGCCCGGGCCACCTCGGCCCGATCTTGGCGACGATGACCGAGCGCTCCCCATGGGTCGCCGGGCACACCGAACCGTTTCGACAATCCTCGAAATCAGATCGCGATCGTGATCCGCCGCCGTTTCCGGCATTCCTCAGCGATCGCCTGCCCCCGTGGCTGGGCGGGCCCCCCAAAGAAAATCCTCGCCCAAGCGTCCCCCCAGCGCCCGCTGGGTCCATTCAAGATCGGTTTCCGCGTGGTCCGGCCCCATCAGCGGGGAGCGACGGATGCCGGAAACGGCCACGGTTCAACACCGCCATTGGAACAGTACGGGGCCTTTGGCGTCGCGATTCGACACTGCGGCAGAACGAGCCCTACACGCCCCAGGACCAGCGCGGCGACCAAGACGGGTGAGTCGGGCCGCCGCGCTTGAGGGTGCGTTGGAATCTCAGAAGGTGAAGGGGACCCTGAAGAACTTCAAGGCAGGGCGCGGGTTAGTCAGCACGTCCTGTGTGATGGGCCCACCGCCCACGTTGATGTCGAACTCGATCTTCACCCTGAACAGGTCCCAGTTCTGCGCGTTGAGATCCATGATGTCGGCCGTGAAGTTCGTCACGTCGCCGCCGCTGAAGACCTCACCCGGATCCGTGCTCGGCTGGCCGGTCGTCGGATCGAGATTGGCGGCATCGAAGAGAATCCTGACCGAGGTGTTCGGCGGATACGCATCGTTCATCCCGTCGACCACGAGCCTGAAGAAGAAGGGGACCAGCTCCACTCCGGGAGCAGAGAGATCGAGCAGGCCGCGGAAGACGTCGCCGCGCGGGTCGACCGTGACGGTGAACGTGTCTGCGACGGCGTCGTAGGACGCGCCCAGAACCGGGAAGTCCTGGGAGTTGGCCGTGCCACCGTCATCGCGAACCCTCAGCACGAACTCTGCCATCAGCGCAGGGTTGGCGCGGTAGATCGCATCGATGGACGCGCCGTCGAACGTAACGGTCGCGGCGCTTGCGCTTGCCGAGGGTAGCCCGCCGCTCTGCGAGAGCAGCGTGAACGGCACCACCGGTGAAGGCTCCACCGCAGACAGGCCGTCCCGGGGGACTTCGCCGGTCGTGGGGTCGGTGCCCTGGAAGAAGAGCTGCACCTGCTCATCCACCAACGTGCCAGGGTTCGTTCGCGCCAGCCCAAGGGGAATCCAGTCGGAGAAGGCATCCGAACGGGTGTTGAAGAAGGAGATCATGCGATCCACCGGCACAGTCGGCGCACGCCAACCGAGGGGCGGCGGCACCATCGAGAACGTTGGGTCGACCGAGTTCGTGACCTGGCCCGGGTCCCCAGGAACGGGCTCGCCTCCGTACACGCCGGGCTGGTTTGGGAACTGAATCTGGGTCCCAGGATCCGAGACGTGGAGCTGGATAATGCCGGGGCCACCGTCGCCGCCGGCGCCAGGGGTGGTGCCCTCTGGCGTCGTGGTGGAGCATGGAGCCACGCGGTTGCACGCCGCCAGCCAGGACTGGACGTTCTGGGGTGGAATGGACGAGTTGCCTTCGAACGCCTCGAACGGAATCGCATCGGCCGCCCAGCCTCGCTCTCCGGTCGCAGAAGCTCCGCAGAAGTCCTCTCGACCAGCTCCCCCTTGGCCACCGAGAGCACGGAGGGGCCGCTTCTGGTGGATGAAGGCGGCTCCGATCGCGTTGACCGAAGCGTCCGAATAGAACGGCCCGACCACGGAATCGTTGATCTCGGCCTCGATGATGATGTTGGCCGAGGACGCGATCACGATGTGCCCACCGGAACCGCCGCCCGAGCCGCCGCCGACGCGGTCGAAAAAGGTAACGTTCTCGCCGCCGCCACCGGTGCCGCCGTCCGCCGTGATCGAGCCGCTCGGCGTGATCCTC
>CAJXRJ010000502.1 GCA_913058555.1 uncultured bacterium | reverse complement strand
ACGAGATCATGCCTAGTCTCGTGGGCTCGGAGATGTGTATAAGAGACAGACTACGGGGTGAACGGCGTCACGTTCAGTGCCTTCACGCCGCCGGTGGCTGGCTACAACTTCTGCTTTGGGTTGCCCAACTCCTCAGGGGACTATGGGTTCCTGTCCATGTTCGGCACACCGACCACCACCGATACCAAGATCGTGAACGCATCGGGACTCCCCCCGAACCAGTTCGCGATTCTCCTGGTGGGGACCTTGGCCGTCAACATCCCCATGATCGGAGGCAGCCAAGGCACGCTTTGCCTCGGTGGGCAATTCGGCCGATACAACAGTCAGATCGCCTCCTCCGGGTCCAGCGGGAACGCGGTCTTCCTCATGGACCCCGGCGCCATCCCTGCGCCCTTCGGGACTGACGCAGCCCTCGCGGGCGAACAGTTCTTCTGGCAGGCCTGGCACCGCGACGTCGTGAACGGCAACGCGACATCCAACCTGACCAACGCTGTCGGCGTGACGTTTGAATGATGCGGCGGGGGCCCTGCAGCTTGTGGCATCAAGCTGAGGGCGCCGGGCGCCAAGTGGCACATCGTGATCCCCGAGGAAGCCCAGCGAGACTCTCTGAGACTCGCTGGGCTTCTTCTTCGCGGGCCTACCGCTCGGACGCGCCGTGGTCGACCAACGGAGCGGTGCCCGCGCCCGAGTCCGGGGTGGCTGGGTCGTCGGCGCGGCGGGGGTTGCCGTCTACGTCGAAGGGCGAGGGCTCTGTGAAGTTGAGGTCGCCGTCGGCGTCGACCGTGTCGATGGAGATCCGTCCGTTGTCACCGGCGTCCACGCTCGGCGATCCGCTCAGGAGGGTGTAGTCGTTGTCCGCGAAGGTGACGGGGTCGCCATCGGGGCCACTGATGTTCACAAAGAGGGGGTCGGAATCGATCAAGCCCGCGACTGTGCCGAGGGTTGCGCCGTTGGAGAAGCCAAGGGTGCTGAGGCCGCCCTCAACGTTGCACGATTGAAATTCGATGGTCGCGAGAATCCCGTTGAGCGTGATCTGTCGAGCGGCCGTCGCCGAGTTGCCCCATAGGATCGAGTTGGACAGTTGGGTGTCCTGGACCATGGGGTTGCCGGGGCCGAACGTCGCCATGACGCTCCCTAGCACCGCCTCGTTCTGCGTGAAGGTGCAACCCGAAACGTTGAGGCCCTCCGCGGACACGCTGTAGATCGCTCCACCTTCCGACGCCGAGTTGAGGGCGAAAATGCACTCCGCGATGTGGACGTTGCGGGACCGGGTGATGGCCATGGCGCCTCCCCGTACGAAGCTCGAAGAACCTCGCCGGCCGTTGTCGAAGAACCGGCAGCGCGAGACGGTGATTCCGAGCGGGCACTCGTAGAACTGGACGGCTCCGCCGAGGGAGCGGACTTCGTTGCCCGTGAAGACGCACTCGTCAATGATGGCCCCCGGCTCCGTCAGGCGATCCAGGCGCAGGGCTCCGCCCCCCTCCTCGGCGGCGCCACCAAAGTCGGAGCAGTTCGCAAAGCTGCAGCGGCGAATCTGAGTGCCGCCGCCCTCGACGGAGATCGCGCCGCCGCCACCTGCTTGGCTCCCGTCGAAGGAACAGTCAGAAACGAAGAGCTCCGCGTCCACGGCGGCTAGGACGCCACCGTTCTCGTGCAGGTTGGCGAAGCCGCCCCTGAAGGTGATTCCCTGCACCAACGCATGGCCTGGTCCCCGCACCGAAAGAGCCCTTCGGCCGAGCTGGACGATGCATTGGCCCTGGCCATTGGCGCTGCGCAGCGCGATGTTGGCGAAATCGACCTCGAGACCAGCGCCTGCGGGCACCTGGTGGATGCCGTCTTGCAGGATGACCTCATGCCCGGGGAGAATGATCGCCGCAGCCTCAGCGATGGTGGCGAAGGGGCTGAACTGCGTTCCTAAGCCCCCCGGACCCGCATTCGGATCGACATACCACGTCGCCGTAGCCGGCTCGCAGTCGTCCGGAATCCAGTTCCCGTTGAGGTCGGTGCTTGTGCCGTTCGAAAGGTCCATCCAGTCGGGCACGCCGTTGCCGTTGCAATCGGCCCCGCAGCCGTCCACTTGACCGTTGTTATCCATGTCCGGACGCAGCCCCTGCACGATCTCGCAGAAGTCGCTCATGCCGCTCCCGTCGCAGTCGGGGGCGAGCGTCGCGCAGTTGAGCCCGACCACCGGGAGCGGGGCACCGAAGAGGGCGCGCCGTCCCCCGTCCACGACCACAAAGAACGTGGCCGGAAGGATGCCCGGTGACGTGGGCAGCGCGGGGATGTTGACCGCCGTTTGCAGCTGGCCGTTGGGGGGGATTTGACCCAGGGGACCCATGATGTTGGAGAGCGCCAGGGATGGCACACCAAGGGGGCCCGGGCCTGGGTCGAGGGAGTCGAACATGAAGGGTGGAATGCCAGTCGTCAGGTAGAGCGTTGCACTCTTCCCCGCGTCGCCGCGCACCGTCATGGGGAGCGTGGACTGCGCGAAGGCGAAGCGTCCACTGTCATGGACTTCGGCGGCGCCTGGCAGGAACCGAGCCTGGCCGGATCCGGAGAAGGGGACGCCGTCGGTCGAAGGTGCACTGCCAAAGCCCCCTGCGCCTCCCACCACGGTGGAATTGACCAGGTAGATCCGGCCGCCCGGATTGGAGGAGATGCCGTCCCCGCCAGGCTCCCCTGGGAGACCGAGCCAGCCCTGGTACTTGCCCCCCTCGCCGCCCCGGACCTGCGCTCCGCTCAGGAACAGCTCGCTGTCGTCGACCTTGATGGCGTCGTTGCCTGGACCTCGGGTGTCATTGAAGGGGGTGCCGTCAAGCCCTTGGCCTCCGGTGATGGTGCTGCCCCAGATCGCCGCCCTGGAATCGACCATCGTCAAGGCGTGGCCGCCTTCGTACGACCAGAGGCTGTTGCCAAAGGCGCCCGTCATCGGCGTGTTCATGATGTTGACGCGCCTGGCCCCCCGGAGCCGGAGCGCGGCGGTTGGCACGGGGTAGTCGGCGGAGAAAAGCCCCCCGATGAGGCTGCAGTTCGAGACCTGAACCAACCCTTCCGTGTCCACGACGTCGAGGGCCCCGAAGGCTGCCCTGTCTTGGGGCGGCTGGATCAGCAGATCCATCAGGACCACTTGCTGCCCCCGGACGACGTCCCGGACCATGACGCTGCCTCGAATCTCCACCGTGCCGGCCTGCTGCGCCACGATCCAAACCCCTTCGTCCACGGTGACGTCACCGTTGTATTGCCCTGGGTACACGACGATCACGTCCCCGGGCGCCGCCAGATCGACGCCCTCTTGCAGGGTGGTGGCGTCCCCGAAACCCCGCAGATCCACGAGGATCTGATCGGCCTGGGCGGTTGCGGAGAAGCCTGCCGCAAGGGTTGTGAGGGCAGTGATTCTTGCGAGTGAGTTCATTGGGGCCCCGGGTTGGAAGGCTCGAAGTCAGGCGAAGCAGGACCGAGCGTTGGTCCCTGAACGATGCGTTCGATGACTAGGTAAGAGGAGCCCGAAGAAGCGGTTCAGTTTCCCGGGAAGACCGGTCCGTGCCGCCCTGGAAGCCACGGGACTCCTTAGCGATCCGCGGGGCCTTGGAGGATGCCGCCGGAACCGCCTGGCTCGACGGCATCGAAGGCACGCAGCTCTCCCTTCGGGTCGTCGAGGTAAAGGCGGGCGCAGTTGGGGCATTGCCAAGCGGAGCGTGTGATCTCGATGATCCTCTTGCGGATGCGCATGCACGCTCCTTCTTTGGATCGCAAAAGGCCGCCGGGTGTCTCGATGGCGCGGTCGATCTCGTCCATGAGGTCTTCGATGGACTGATCGGGGATCAGGTGGGCCTTGCGGGATCGATCCGCGTCATGCAGGGTTGCGCCGCAGTCGCAGTGAATCTTCATGGCGTTGCTTCGAAGGGGCGGGCGGCGTCCTGAAGGAAGTGGAGGAGTGCTTCGCCGTCGGTCTCCCGAAGCAAGCGGATGCGGTGCTCTTCCGATTCGACGAGGCCGCCAGCCGTCCAATGTTGGAGGAGCTGCTTCGTGCGGCCGATGGCGCCCTTGGCGCTGGAGCCGAGGGACATCAGGACGTCGTGATACTCGACGAGGAAGTCGGCGGACTCAGCACGCGTGATCTGCTTGCCCGAGAAGACCCATGGGTTGGCGAGGGCGCCGCGCCCGACCATGACGAGGGCACAGCCCGTCTCGGATCGCATGCGCTCAAGGTCAGAGTGGTCGATGGCGCTACCGTTGCCCGCGACGGGGATCGACACGGCCTGGACGGCGCGCTCGATGCGCGTCCAATCAACCTCCTCGCAGTAGCCCTCGCGGCGAGTGCGGCAGTGGATCGTGAGCATGGAGGCGCCGCCGGCCTCGGCGGCGCGGGCGAGGACTTCCACATCCCGGGCATGATCGAAGCCGGCGCGGATCTTGGCGGTGATGGGGACTCGGCCCTCTGCGCCGCGCACGGCGGCGGCCGTCGTGGTTTCGAGTCCAGTGGGATCCTTGAGCGCGGCGGCGCCGGCGCAGCCACGGAGGGCGCCCTTGGCGGGGCAGCCGAAGTTCAGGTCGACCACGGGAACGCCCATGTTGACGGCATTGCGCACCGAGCCTTCGACGCCGTCGAGGTTCTTGCCCATGAGCTGCACACCAACGGGGGTCCCGAAGCGCCGGGCGCCGAGGTGCTTGCGCAGCTCCTTGGGGGCCACGGGGCCGTCGATGACGCGGACAAACTCGGTGAAGGCGCCGCCCAGTTCAGTGGCGGCGTGGCGGGAGAGCACGAGGTCCCGGAACGACGGGGCGGTGATGCCCTCCATCGGGGCCAGGAGCCAGGGTGAGGTGAAGGGCAGCCCTTCGATCAACGCGCCTGCGGTCAAGGCAGAATCCCCGGGCACAGATTTGGGCGCGGGAGCGTCGGAGTGGTCACGGGCACGGGTCTGGGTCATGGCCCACAAAGAGTAGACTCCCCGCCATGGACCTCCACGAATCACCCCGTGTCTGGCGCAATCGAACGCTGGGCGCACAGGATTGGGACGGCCTCTTCCCCGAGGTTGACAGCGTCGCGGCGGCCCACCGGATCGAGGGCGAGGTCGCCCGCACGGCGCTCGTGCCCCTGCCCAAGGGCGCCGGTGACGGGCGGAACGAGGTCCTGGGCAAGATGGAGAATCGTCAGGTCACGGGGTCTTTCAAGGCCCGGGGGGCCCTGAACAACATCCTCACCCTCTCGGACGAGGAAAAAGCCCGTGGCGTGGTCGCCTCGAGCTCTGGCAACCACGGCCGGGCCCTCGCCTGGGCGGCGGCCCGGGCCGCCGTGGCCGCGACCATAGTGATGCCCGAGAACGCTTACCCGAACAAGATCGAGGCTTGCCGCGCGGAGGGTGCTGAGGTGGTGCTCGTCCCCACGCGCGAGGGCGCCGACGACACGGCCGCGCACCTGGCCTCCCCGGAAGGGGGCGGTCGCGTCTGGGTCCATCCGTACGACCGTTTGGGAACGATCGAGGGAGCCGGCACGGTGGGCCTTGAGATCGCGGCGGATGCGGGCGAGTTGGACGCGGTGATCCTCTGCGTGGGGGGCGGTGGCCTCAGCGCGGGTTGCGCCCTCGCCTTGCGCCGGGTCCGCGGCGGCTCGCTGGTGATCCTCGGCGCCGAGCCCGCCGGCGCCGCGGCTATGACCGAGGGGCTATCGAAAGGGGAGTCCGTGAAGCTGTCCGAAATCACGAGCGAGGTGCCT
>CAJXRJ010000501.1 GCA_913058555.1 uncultured bacterium | reverse complement strand
TGCAGGGATTGTGGCGGTTTCGTGCGGGGCGAAGGCCAAAGTGCGGAGCCAGCTTCTTGCTCTTCTGATTGTTGGGGGCTCAGCGCAGTGCCGCCAGCTTAGAGAGGTCCCAAGTCAGCACGCGGCCGTCTGGCAGGCCGAAGGCCACATGGGCGCCGCCGGGGTGGAAGGTGGCGAACGTTGCGGGCCGCAGATTGAGATCCACGCGGGCTGCGCGTTGGCCCGTGGTGGCGTTGAATAGTTCGAAGCCGTTGCCGGCGCCCTGCATGGCGATGAGGTTTTCGTTGGGTGCGACCGCGAAGGTGGCCTGTCCCTCCCAGAGGCCGTCTCCGTAGGCGAATTCCTCGCCGAAGATCCCAAGGACTTCGCCCTGGGCCTCCGCGAGGGCGACGCGTTCGTCGTCGACGGCGAACGCGAGGACCCCGGGCGCGGCCCAATGAAGGTCGATGGTCATGGGCCCCTCGTCGTCGGGGTCGCGCTCGCCCGCGTCCTCCACCAGCTCGCCGTTGGAGAGGTCCCAGGTTCGGCCGCGGCCGTCGGCGGTGAGGGCGACGAAGCGCGTGCCTTCCGGCTCAAAACTCACGGAGGTGACGGAGGTCGCCGCTTCACCGAGGAGCGCCTCAAGGACTGGCCCGTCCGGACCCAGGACCAAGAGTGAGCCGTCGGCTCGGCCGAACGCTGAATGCACGCCGGGCCCGTCGGAGGCCGCGGCCGTGACGGGGGCGCCCTTGGGCACGAGTTTGTCGACCCTGCAGGCAGCCGCGCCCGTATCCAAGAGCAAACACCGTCCCGCTGCCGTCAGGATGCGCACCGCCCCCGCGGGGCCGGGGGCGATCGCCACCACCTGGGCTCCGTCCGTTTCGGCGGTCACGCGCACCGCGGCGCCGCCGCCCGTGGGGTGGCGCCATAGGCTCCCGTCGGAGTAGCCGGCCAAGAGCGCACCGCCATCGCCCTCGAAATGGCCGCAAAGGGGCGAGCCCCCGGGGCCGTCACCTGCGAGCAAGGGCGCGAGGGTCGCCGCGTCCCAGAACCGCAAGGCTCGATCGCTCCCCGTGCTGGCCAATTGCTTCCCGTCGGGGGAAAGGGCCAGGGCGTACGCGCCATGCAGGTGGGCGGCGGTGCGCGCCGTCTCCTGGCCCTTCAGCACGTCGTAGCGGATGATCTCTCCGTCGTCCGTGCCCACGTGTAGGAAGCGTCCCTTTGACCCGAAGACCATGTCCTTCGTGCCGCACCAGAAGCCCGTGAGTGACTTGCCGGCTTTCCCCTTCTTGAGATCGTACGTCACGACCTCGCCCACGCTCCCCACGGCCACGCGGCGTCCGGCTGGGTCGAGCGCGACGTTGAGAAGTGACCGCTTCAGCCCATCGCCAGCATCGCCGAGGGCCACAAGGCCGTCCCCATGGAGCCGCTTCCCGCTTCCCACTCGGTGGGCAGCGACGAAGGACCCGTTGGTGCCCTGGTGGGTTAGGTACACGAGCACGTCTCCGTCCGCGGAGAGTGCCACGTCGCTGGCCATGCCGGCCTCATCGGTGAAGAAGGCGACTTGCTCGCCGCTTCCCACGTCCACGACGCGGGTGCCGTCCTCTACGAAGAGGCCAGGGAGGGTTGCTGCGAGGCGGCGATCGCCGGACATGGTCGCCGACGAGCAAACCGGCACGCCTTCCACCTTCCGGAGGACGTCGAGGGTGGTCCCGCGCAGGATTAGCAGGACACCGTCGTCTTGGAAGGCGGCGATCTCGCCATTTGCCATAAAGCGCGCGGACGTGACCATGGCGAAGGTCTCGGTATCGACAAGTTTGGCCTGTGCCATCCGGGTGCCGCTTGCCGCGTCCCAAAGGTCTAGCTCCCCGTTGGTCCCCACCGAAAGAACGTGCGAGGCGCCGGGGGCCCAGTCCAACTGCCAAGCCTCCGTGTCGGTGCCCCGTGTGGCGCTCCCGAGGACGGCCGCGACGCCGCGCTCCATGAGAGTGGCAAGAGCGCCCTCCTCCTCGGAGAGGTCAAGATCGATCCCGTCGAGCGCCGAGGCGTCGAAGGCGTCGTCCTGGGGAAGGGGGAGAGGCGCGGCAGAAGCGGCCATGACGAGCGCGAAGGGCCAGAGCATGGGCCAGAGGATACGCCCCGTCCGAGGTCCCAGGAAGCGTCTGCCCCTTGGCCCACGCAGCGCGTACCCATGCGGCCCGCGGAGGCTCTAAGGGGCCGGGCCCCCGTGGGCTTCCCGATGGCTCCGCCGCTAATCTCTGGTGGGAGACATCACGCGCAGCGACGGCATTGGGTGGCCTCGGGGAGCGCTTCCAAGCGCTCCGCTGAGATCGCAATCCCGCAGGCGGTGCACACCCCGTAGGTCCCCTCGTCAATGGCGATGAGCGAGTCGCGGATCATCTTGATCTCCGCCACGGTGGCCAGGCCAACGGCGTCCAGAACCTCGTCCCCCTCTGACTCGAGCGCATTGTCGTCCCAGTCGCGCGGCCCCCGTTGCCCGAGGTCTTCGTCTACATGCTCGGCGCGTTCGATGAGCTCTTTGAGACGCAGCTCCAGCTGCGCCTTCGTCTTTGAGTGGTCCTTCATGGAATCGGTGGGGGATCGGGGCGGGGAGGAGCGCCCAAGTCGGGCACTGGACTGTGCCAGGCACGGGACGCCGACCGAGAGGCTAAGGCCCCTGGGGCCCGCGATCACGGGGGGCCCAGTGCGTAGATCGGCCGGCCCTTGTTCGCAATGCATCGGTTGCTGCGGGTGCGGCAAGGCCATCAGCGCAGCCTGCGAAAAGGAGACTGAGCGGCCCCTCCCCGGCCATGAGCGCCTGATGGGCCCGATATACGCCCACGTTCGTAGCGCAAAAACGACTTACTTGACGCAGGCTTCAGGGTGCCATGATCCCTTCCGTACTTGCGTTTGCGCTCGCCCTCACCGTCGTCCCCTCCGCGGTCCAGAACGCGGGCCCGCTCCAGGTCACGGATTCCCCCGTCAAGGCGGTCCAGGGGACCGTGCCCCTCCCCCTGACGGTCCGGGTGGTCCGCGCCGACAATGGCAAGCCCCTTCCCGGGTCCATCGTGCGGCTCGGCGCGCGCTCCGCGGTCGCAGCCAGTGGCGGCATCGCGTCCCTGGGTGGCGTGCCCGCGGGGCGCGCAGAGCTGCACGTGGCGCGTGCCGGTTTCGCCGAGTGGACGCGCCCGCTCGACCTCGCTCTGGGTCTTCGGGAGCCCGTCCTCGTCGAGCTCGAGTCCCAGCCGCCCGGCACCCTGACGGGCCGCGTGCTGCGGGCTGCGGACAGCGCCCTGTTGCCCACCGCGCAGATCGTGCTGGAGCCAGTCGAGGTCCCCGATGGGGTCCGCGGCCCGGTCTTCGCCACGGTGGCCCGCGACGGCACGTTCTCACTGTTGGACCTTCCCGCCGGCCGCTATGCCGCGACCGTGCGTGCGCCGGGTTGCGTCGAACGCCGCTTGGAGTTGGAGGTTCCAGGGGACCCCGTCGACGTCGCCCTCGAGTTGCAAACGGCCCCCGCGAGTCTCGAGGTGCTCGTCCACGATGGGGAGTCGGGAGCGCCCCTTCCTGGGGCCACCGTCCACCTTTCCGAAGCTTGGCCCCTCGGGGTGTTCGGGACCGCGGTCACGGGCGACAACGGTCGCACAGCGTTTGACGACGTCCTGCTGGGCCTGTGCAACGGCGCGGGCGAGGACGGCCGCGTTCCAGTTCTCCGTCGGCGCGCCACGATCCGCGTCGAGGCCGAAGGCTACGCGGACCGACTTCTCCCCGTGACGCTCGCGCCCGGAGCCTCAAGCCGCGTGGACCTCGTGCGGGAGAGGGACATCCCGTCGCCGGACCGCGGGGACGAACCGGCCGCCGCCTTACCGCTGGAGCTCGGCGCCTGGCTGGTTTGCAAGGTCGACCATGCGGGGGACCGCGACCACTTCCGGGTCAGGCTCGCCGACGCCGCTCGACTGGTGGTCGAGCTGGCCGAAGCCCCGCCGCTCAACGTCGAGGTGCTGGTCTCCCGCAGCAATGGTGAGCGCGTCGCCGCCCACAGGCGCTACGCGCGACAGTCGTTCCGATTCCACGTGGACCTATCGCCCGGGGACTACCTTGTCAGCTTCGGGCACTGGGGCAATACGGCGACCTCGGAGACCCCGGTACGTCTCAGGGTGAGCACCGAAGTGGCCCCGGACGCGAATGAGCCAAATGACACGCCGGACGCGGCCCGGCGGATCGTGCCCGGGGAGTCCATTCGCGGGGCGATCCTCCCGGTGGGGGACGTGGACACCTTCCGCTTTGAGCTGGAGCACGCCGGCGTCTTTCACGCTCTCTCGCGTCCCATGGACCTCCCCCGGACGGTCATCGTTCGCGACGAAGCCGGCGAGGCGCTTGCCACATCGAGCGCCTACGGGGGCCAGGCTGTCCAGGTCGAGGCGCACCTCGCCGCCGGGAGCTACACGGTCGAGATTCGCCATTGGGGGGACTCGGCCTCGTCGCCAGAGCCCTGGTGTCTCGACACGTCGCTGATCGCCGGCGACGGAGCGGCGGACCCTGTCACGCTCGAGGGGGCGCGGCCCGCTCTCCCCGGGCGAGAGCTTGCGCCCCACGGCTTCGTTGCAAGCACCGTGGCGCCCCGGGGCGACGTGGATGTGCACGGCGTCCATGTGGTTTCGGCTGGCCGGCTCCACGTCCAGCTGCGCGCGCCATTCAACTGCCGCGTTCGCGTGCGGGATGGCGGGGGGGCGATCCTTGCGGAATCCGCCCGGTATGGGGGGCAATCCCTGGCACTCGTGGCGGAGGTCCCCGCACCTGCGCTCCTACGCGTGGAGGTTGGGCCCTGGGGCAAGGACCCCTGGAGCCCGCACCCGTACGCCCTCCGGACACGCTTCGTCCCGTGCGGCGACGATGAGCTCGCCGGTCGCAACGACACGCCCGGCCGTGCGACCCCCGCCCTCGTCGGCGACGTGCTGCGCGGCAACATTACGCCGGTGGGGGACGTGGACGTGCATTCGGTCGCCGTGGACCATCCGGGGCACCTCGTGGTGCAGGGGGTGGTTCCGGGAGCGATGACGGTCCGCATCTTGGACCCGGGCGGGAAAGAGCTTGCCGCCGTCAGCCGATACGGCGGCCAGACCCTCAAGGTCTCGGCGGACATCGGCCGAGCGGGAGCGCTCGTCGAAGCACGCCGTTGGGGTGATGGAGCGGTCGAGGAGAGCTATGCCCTCGTGACTACGCTCGAGCGCGAAGATCCAGCCGACATCGGGGACCCAAGCCGCGACGCCCTGCGCGTGCTTCCGGATGGGGAGGGCCGGTCCTTTGCGATCGTCCGCGCGGGTGACAAGGATGTCTTCGTCCACACGACGGCAACCCTCGGCAAGTGGAGGCTCTCCTGGACCTGCCCGGTCAACACCGAGGTTCAGGTCTTCGACGATCGTTCCGGCGTTGAAGTCGCGAAACAGAATAGGTACGGCGGGCAGCGGGGCTCTTTGAACCTCGAAGCCACGGGCCCGACGCGGTATCGCATCGTGGTGAGTGGTTGGGGCAAGAACGTGCGTGGCGCCGGTACGGGCCTCATCATGGCCGATGCTGCTGGCCGGGCCGTGACCGGGGCCATGGTCACGGCCCGGCCGGACCCCGCGCGTCCCACGGAAGTGGAGTTGGTCGCGGGGCCCCTGTCGGGCGCCGCCGAGGCCACTTCGATCGAATTGGACGTGGACGGAGATGGCCGCGTAGACACGCGCCTCGTGGGGGGCCGCGGTC
>CAJXRJ010000500.1 GCA_913058555.1 uncultured bacterium | reverse complement strand
ATCTACACACTGCATATCGTCGGCAGCGTCAGATGTGTATAAGAGACAGGAGCCAAAAGGGCCCACATGGGCGCCGCTCTTCAATGGCAAGGACATGTCGGGCTGGACCCCGAAGTTCTCAGGTGCCCCCCTTGGCGAGAACGTCCTGGACACGTTCCGGGTCGAGAACGGACTCCTGCGGGTCTCTTACGACAAGTACGAGTCCTTCGATGCCCGCTTCGGACACCTCTTCTTTGACGGTGAGTTCTCGAACTACGACCTGCGCGTGGTTTACCGCTTCGTGGGCGAGCAATGCCCGGGCGCCCCCGGGTGGGCCCGTCGCAACAACGGCATGATGATCCACGGCCAGCGACCGGAGACCATGGGCCTCGACCAGGACTTCCCGGTCTCCATCGAAGCTCAGATGCTCGGGCAATCAGAAGGTGGCGGCGAACGGGCGAACGGCTCGGTGTGTACGCCAGGTACGAACCTCGAGATCGACGGCAAGCTCGACACGCGGCACTGCATTCCGTCCGCAGGCCCGACCAACTACGGCGACGAGTGGGTCGAGATGGTCATTGAGGTGCGTGGCAACGAGTCGATCCGCCACCTCGTGAACGGAGTGAGCGTGCTCGAGTACGGCGCGCCGCAACTCGACGAGCGAGACAAGGACGCCCAGGCGCTGCTCGCCGCCGGCGCCGCGGTTCCCCTGGACCGGGGCACGATCTCCCTCCAGGCGGAGAGCCACGGCATCGAATTCAAGACCATCGAAATCCTCGTCCTGGACGGCGAGTAGCCCCGTAGTGATGCCCATGGAACCGAGATCCTTTGCCGCCCTGGCCGCGGCCCCCCTGCTCATGATCGCTGCCCAGGAAGATTCGAGTCCGAAGGAATTCGGCGACGTGACGTGGGGATCGAAGCTCGAGGTCGCGCAGAAGGCCGCCCAGGCGTCCAAGAAGCCGATCATGCTGCTCTTCCAGGAAGTCCCCGGCTGAAGCACGTGCACGACCTTCGGTGAAGGTCCCCTACGCACGCCGCTCCTCGTGGAAGCGGCCGAGTCGCTCTTCCATCCCGTGGCCATCCGCAACAACGTGGGCGGCTACGATAAAGAGATCCTCGACCGCTACAAGGAGCCCACCTGGAACAACCCGGTGGTGCGCTTCGTGGGCGCTGACGGCAAGGATGTGATCCCACGCAAGGACCGCGTCTGGGAGACCGGGCCCCTCGTTGGGCGCATGCATGCGTCCCTGGCCGCGGCGAAGCAGGACATTCCGGCTTGGTTCAAAGTGCTCGCAGCCGAGACGGCCTCGGGCGAGGTCGAGACCGCCGTCTTCGCCATGACGTGATACTGGGAAGGCGAGGCCCAGTTGGGGTCATTCGAAGGCGTGCTCGACACGCGTTCCGCATGGATTGGCAAACACGAGGTCGTCAACGTGACCTTCGATCCGGCGAAGGTCGGCTACGACGCGTTGCTCAAGGCCGCGATGGAGAAGGGCTGCGCGACGCGGGCCTGGACGACGACCGAAGCCCAAGCGGAGGCGGCGTCCAAGCGCCTCGGCAATCGGGCCACGGCGCTCACCGAGGAGCTGCGCGACGCAAAGGAGAGCGACCAGCTCTACTACTTGAGCCACGCGGCGATGAAGTACCTGCCGCTCACGCCGCTCCAGGCACGCCGGGTCAACGGCGCGATGTACCTGCGCACGAATCCAGAGAAGTGGCTGTCTCCGAACCAACTCGCACAGCTCAAGCGGGTGGAAGCGAAGCTCGGCAAAGAGGCCACGGCCCTGAAAGACTTCGCGAGGCCCGCCGACATCGGCGCACTGGCGGCGTATTCAGCCAAGCTAGATGAGGCGCTCGCCCAATAGCGCGCGCCGAAGCCCAGCCAACAATGAAGCGGGCGGCCCCACTCCGAGGAGTGGGGCCGCCCGCTTTCTAGTGAGGCGGACCTTGGGTCCGGATCACTTCGCGAACTGCTTCATGACCTTCTCGGTCTCGGAGCCCACGGCGCCGGCTTGGTCGGTGAACTCACGGACCTTCTCCATCTGAGCCCCGGGGGCGAGGTCCTTGAGCTGGTCGATGTTGATGCCGGACATCTCGGTCAGCTTCGAACCGATGGCGCCGAGGGGGTCGGCCATGGCGTCGGCGAGGCCGTCGGTCATGCCCGAGATGGAGCTACCGAGCTCGCCGGCCTTGTCCGCGTACTCCTTGAGCTGGCCGAGCTGCGTGCCGTCGAGCATCTCGCCCAGGCCGCTCTGCCAGTTGGAAATTCCGCCGGTGAACTGGGTCACTTGACCGAGCAGCTCGCCAACCGGACCAGGAAGGACCTGTCCAACGGCGGCGCAGCCGGAGAAGGAGAAAGTGAAGAGGGCCAGCAGGAGCGCGGGCACAGCGCGGAGGAGATTGAACGTCATCGGAGGTGTCGGTTGGTCGTGACCGCCGGGGACGGGCGAATCAGCTGAGTGGGAACAGGAAGAATGCGGCGCCTGCCGCGGCCAGAGAGAATGCGGCCCCGGCCGAGGCGACGCGATCCTTTCGGGCAAGGAAAAGCCCCACCGGAACCAACAATCCGTTCAGAACCAGGATGAAGACCATGGAGTTCGCGCCCTCCCAGATGGGCTGCCCCTGCACCAGCGCGGGCAGGCCCCGCGCCAGATCGACCGACACCACGAGCCCGATGAAGGCCTTGCACACGTCTGTCAGCGCCATCTTCGTCGCCGCGAGGGGCGTCACGTTCTTCAGCAAGAACGAGAACGCGTACTCGCGCCCAGCGATGAGTCCAAGGAAGACCCAGGTGGTGGACATCGGCACATCGTTCATCTCCTTGAAGTAGAAGAGCAGCCCCGCAAAGGTGAAGTCGATGATCGTCGCCGAACGAATGTCCGTCACGGCGGACTTCGACTTCAGGATCTTTTGCACCGGGCCGCCTTTGTTGGCGAAGGTGAAAGCCAGCATCACGAGGATCACCCCGCAGCCGGCAAAGGCCTCCCACGCCTGGAGCTTCCTGGGGAGGAACACGAAGATGTTCGCAAAGTCCTGCATGAGCCAAACGGCCCAGAGCCACGCCGTGGAGAGCCACTGGGCCACGACCCAGGTGATGCGGAACTCGGAGTCCCGGTGGCGCAGGAAGCGCGCTTCGAGGGTCTTGGCGAGGACTAGATAGAGGACGAGTCCCACGCCGAAGGCGAGCCCGTATCCGATGAGCGACTTCTGCATCATCGACCCGAGCCCGTTCATGGTGGCCACGAGCGCCAGCACCATGAAGCTGGTGGAGACGGGGATCCCGAGGCGCGTCAAGAAGAGAAGCGCCAGTGCGGGCACCGCATGGAACCACTCCACATGTTCGATCGGAGGGTACTTCTTGGCGTTCGCCAACCGGCCGAAGGACGGGTCACCGCCGTGCTCGAGGAATCCGTAGGTGAACGTCACCACCAAGATCGTCCCCGCAAACGCGAACAGCACCGACCAGTGCAGCCGCCCATTGGAGTTGATGAAGGTCCCTAAGGTCTGAAGGGCATCGTTGCCCACCACCGCGTAGGCAGCAAGGATGAACCCGATCGCGGCCCAGACATTGATGTCGGTCATTCGCTTTGTGGAGCGCGCGGAAGGATTGGTCCCGCGGGGTGGGACCCCGCGCGCTGGAGCGCACTCTATCAGTGAGAGCGGGACTCAGGTCAGCCGAACCGTAAGGCAAGATCAAGGCCCGGCAAAGAGAGCGGGCGCTCTCAAATTGGCGCCCGCCTGGAGCGCTCTAAACCGTCCTGGAGGGGAGGCTGGTAGGGATACCGGGACTCGAACCCGGACGGCCGAAGCCTTCGGATTTTAAGTCCGATGCGTCTACCAATTTCGCCATATCCCCGCGGGAGGCAGATTCTATCAACCGTCCAGTGGAAGGGACCGCTGATCGCAGCTGGACAGGGAATTGCGGCGCTTGATGCCATCAGGGAGAGCCCAGACCGTGCTGGCCGCGCCGGGGCACCAAGGGCTCGCGGCGCCAGGCAGCGGAGCTGGAGCCGGGCGACGTCCCGGGGAATTTCGCGGCCCAGTGGCAGCCCGCGCGGCGTCTCTCCGCACGGGTAGTTGAGATGTTCACCACAATCGCCCTCCTACCGTTCCTGCTCCACGGCGTCAGCGCCGCCCTCGCCGTGCTCATTGCCAACGCCAGCAGCCGGGGCATTCCGCTCCCCCTGGCCTGGTCCTTGGCTCCGGCCGTCTACGTCCTGAGCCTCTGCCTCGGTGCGGTCCTCACCGCAAGGCCCTGCGCCAGCCGCATTCGGGAAGGCCGCTTCCAGCGGACGCCTGCCGATCGCGACTACCTCGCCCGCCGCGTGCACGGTGCCGCGTGGACGACCCTCTACTACTGCAAGCCTGTCCTTGCGCTCGTCCTCGCCGTGCGCCCTCTCCGTGCCCTCGTTCTCCGAGGCTTCGGCTACCGCGGCAGCCTCGACGTGACCCTCTACCCAGACACGTGGGTCCGCGACCTCCCCCTCCTCGACCTCGGCCCCGGCGTGTACGTCTCGAACCGCGCCACCCTCGGCACCAACGTCGTCGACGGAGACCGCATCATTGTCAGCGGCATCCGCCTCGGGGCGCGCACGGTTATTGGGCACCTCGCCATGGTCGGCGGCGGGCTCACCGCCGGCGCCGATGTGGAAGTTGGCCAAGGCGCCGCCATCGGCTTCCGCGTCCGCATCGGCGACTGCACGTACATCGGCCCCTGCGCCCGCGTCGGCCATGCCTCCCGCATCGGCTCCCACGTCACCCTTGGCCACGGCGTCATCCTCGGCGACCGCTGCCGCCTCTCCGACCACCTCCAGCTCCCGGACGGCCTCCTCGTCCCCGCCGGGACCAGGCTCCGCACCCAGGCCGACGTCGACCAACTCCTTGGGCGCCCCGAGCGCCGCGAATTCGCCCTGGCTGGATGAGCCCATCGTATCGTGAGTGAGCTCCTGCCCCTTGAGCTCGCCCCGTGACGCCAAGTTCCCCCAAGCAAGCCCTGCCCATTGCACAGGCGCTCATTGGCTACGCCGCCGTGGTCCTGGGATTCGAAGCATGGATCGCCGCATCCTCCTCCGGCCGATTCGGTGTTGCGTCCCTTGCGTTCATCTCGGACGTGTTATTCCTCGGCGCTCTGTTCGTACTTCTGGCGCGCAAACGCCTCGCTCCGCAAGCGATCTGGTTCTCTGGGTTGGCACTCCTCGCGCTCCCCTGCGTCCTCGCCGTGCGGCACTTCTTGATCATCATGGACTCAGCATTATCCACGTAGCTGAGTGCACGCGCACTGCATGAAGGTCACGCAGTCGGGCCCATCGGCAGATCAGATCGTGATGACCTTCTGGGCCTTGTCCATGCGGCTGATGACCTCATCCATGGAGCCGACCGAGCCGACCTTGGGTTCGACGGCGTAGTGCGTAAGGCACGTGCCGCATGGGACGAGATCGACCCCGTTTTCCTCGAGCATGGTGAGCTCACCGAGAACCGTGCTGTCGGATGCCGTGAGCTTGACGCCGCTGTTGACCATGAGGACCGCGTCGAGGTCCTCGAAGGCGATGGCCTTCTGGAGGAAGGTCTTGAGAATGCGGCGGGAGAGGTCCACGTCGCCGTGGCCCATCTGATCTTGGTTCAGGAGAAGGACCGTTTTCATGGCCGGGATGATAGCGGTCCCCACTGGCGAACCACGGGGGCGGCGCGGGGCCTGCCTGGGTCGGAGCCCCGGGGGGGGTCTCCCTCCCTGTCTCTTATACACATCTGAAGCTGCCGAC
>CAJXRJ010000499.1 GCA_913058555.1 uncultured bacterium | reverse complement strand
CTTCGATTTAGTGGTGTCCGTGGATGAGGCCCGGACCCAGCTGACGCTGCAGCTGGGTGAATCTGATCCCATGGTGGCGGCCATCGACCCGGGGGATTGGAGCGGCGCGCTGGACCTCGTCTTCGCGGGCCTCGAGTCAGAAGGGGAGCTTGCGGTGCAGGGGTACCGTCTGAAGTAGGTTCGAAACGGGAGCTCCGCGGCCTGGGTCTGCTACGGTGCGTGGGCAATGAAGATCCCGTTGGCGCTCGCGTGTGTAGCCGGTCTGGCCCTGATTCCCTCGGTCCAGCGTTCGGAGAAGGACCTGACCCCCAGGGAGCGAGAACGCTTGATGGCCGCCATTGAGCGCGCGGCCATCCGCGAACGTGCGGCCCTGGACGCGGAGGCCGTGGCGGGGGACCTGCGGGCCACGGCGGATGAGATGGAGCGGCTCAGCGCCCAGGCGGAGGCTGCCGCGGCGGCGGCGGAAAAGGGGATGCGGGGGAGCCGACGACCGAAGGTGGTCCTGCCGGTGAAGCCAAGTCCGCCGGCGGAGGCGCCGGAGAGAACGAAGGGGAAAACGCAGGACGGGACCGCGCCGGGGCGGCCCAGCAAGGGGCTCCCGGAGGCTGTCTCGCCGGCCGAGAAGGGGCCAGGTGACGAACCTCCGAGCGTGGCGCCGCGGCAGGGGAACGGAGGGCGCTTGGCGAATAGGCCGATCCCACTGCAGACCCTGACCATCGATGAGGCCCGCGGCCTGGTGGGGCCGATCCACGCGGCGGCCGCGCGAAGCTCGAAAGAGAACAAGGCAACCTACCTTCCAAAGAAGCGCGCGACGCGTGTTCGATCCGACCAGCGCACCCGCGGCACGGGCTACACGTTCGAGGCGGGGAAGGCCCCCGACATCGGCGACGTCGACTTCTATGCGGAATGGCAGTGGTGCCTGAACGTCGCCCGTGGCGGGGGCAAGTTCCGCGGTGCGAAGGCCGGGACCATCGCGAAGACCGGGCACGTGGACCTGGCGCGACTCACCATCCAGCCGGACAAGTCCACCATGGCCAAAGACGAGATGAAGTGGGGCATGCGCCGTTACAACCTCGGGGACGTCACGGTGGTGGACTGCGATTTCACAGACATCGTCAAGGAGCACGGGATCTACGACAACCTGGCAGGGCACGGGCTCTACCGGGGGAACACATTCAAGAACCTCGGCGGGCAAGCGATCCAGCTTGCGTATCGCGAGTATCCCTACGCCCAGTATTGGGCGGACAACATGCCGTTCACGGCGCCGCCGCTGATCTTGCTCGAGGACAACCACGCCGTGGACTGCGGCCAGAACGCGGGGCGGTCGGGATTTGCCTGGACGTTCTTTGACCCGGGCACCTTCGAAAACCCCGGCCGTGTCGTCGTTCGCGGCTGCACGTTCGTGAACGAATGGGACTTCACCAGGACAGCGGGCGGGCAGATGGTGGGGGCTGAGCACCCGAACGCGATTCGGTCCCCGGGGGGGCTGGTGCTGAACCACTACACGCCGCGACCCAAGGACATCCCGATGTCCGCTCCGCGGTACGCGACCGAAGTCTTCGTGATGGACGCGTGCCTCTTTGACATCGCCCAGGGAAGCAACCCGGTGGTGGCGGTGCGCGGGGTCGGGACGATCCTGATCGAAGACTCGTGCTTCATCGCGCGCAGGCATAAGGACCCCGGGTTCCACGTGGATGACGCGCCCGGCCAACCGAGCGGTAAGATCGTCATCGAGAACTGCGTGAGTCCCAAGGAACACGAGGTTTGGCTCATGGTGCGCGGCAAGCGCGTGCGGTCGATGCACTGCCCCGGCAAACGCATTGAGATCGACGTGAAGACCCTGGCGATCACCGAGGGGCCCATGGAAGACGATCCGATCTCGCGGGTCATTAGCCCCCTATCGGATCGCACGGTGCGGCCCGGAGTGCATCCCCAGGAGCCGGGGCACAAGGACGAGATCGGGGCCCTCGACTTCGAGTCCCTGAAGTAGGGCGCTGCCTCAGACGTTGTCCTTGTTGCAGAGCGTTTGGGCCAGGCGCTGAAGGAACAGGCCCACGTCAGTGACGATTCCCACGGTTTGCGACGACCCGCGGTCACTGAGCTTCGTGACCACGGCTGGGTTGATGTCGACGCAGACCACGTGCACCCAAGACGGCAGCATGTTGCCCACGCCGATGGAGTGGAGCATCGTGCTGAGCATCAGGACGAGGCCGGCACCCTCGAGGCGCTGGGCGTAGGCTTCTTGCGCCTTGATCAAATCCATTTCGGTATCGGGCAGCGGTCCGTCATCGCGGATGGAACCCGCGAGAACGAAGTCGACGCCGGACTCGACGCACGCGTGCATGACGCCGCCAGTCAAAACTCCCTTCTCCACGGCGGCTTGGATTGAGCCAGCGTGGTTGATGCGGTTGATGGCGCGCATGTGGTTCTTGTGGCCTTCCACCACGGGGGAGCCCGTCGTGAGGCTGACGCCGAGGGACGTGCCGAAGAAGCAGTTCTCGATGTCGTGCACCGCAATGGCGTTGCCCGAGAGCAGCGAGTCGACCCACCCGCCGCGGATGAGGCGGCCAAAGGGTTGAATGCCGCCGGTATGGATGACCACGGGGCCCGCGACCACGACGATCTTTTCGCCGCGCTCGCGCACCTCGCGCATGATCTTTGCCACTTTGGCGATGCTCGTTTCGACGCGGCGTTCGGAGCTGATGTCGTTGCTCATGAACGCGAAGGCCTGACGATCGCGGTCGGGGTGATCGATCATGATTCGTACGCCGCCGGGGCCGCACACGACCCGGTCACCGGGCTCGATGTCCCGGAGTTTGACGACATGCGGCACGCCCTCTGAGACGACGATCACGCCGTCCATTCGTTGCTTCTTGACGTCCTCCCACGAGCCCTCAAGCCGCACTTGGGTTCGATGGTTCGTGGTGGAGTAAAAGTCCTCGGGGACGCACGCGGCCTTCTCCACGGTCTCGAGCCGGGCGTCGTGCTCAGACTCCACTTGGCCGCCGAGGGCGACCACTTCCTCCATGGCCTCCTTCAGGATCTCCTCCGTCGGCGCCATCACCTTGAGCTTGGCGGTGGAGATGTCGTCGTTCATGCGGCCGAGCTCGAAGTGGACGACCTCGTACTCGGCGCCGGATTCGATGATGTGCTCGAACATGCGCTCGAGCAGACGGGTGTCGAGGAGATGGCCTTGGGCGATTACGAACTCGTGGAACATCGGATCGGGTGGCTAGGCGGAGTGGCGGGAGGGCCGCCATCGGGGTCGACGGGCCGAGGAGGTGGCCGGGGCGCTGGGCAGCGGGACGGGCGGGCCATCATCCACCGACGGGGCCGCTTCTCCAAGGCCATTCCTCGACGCCAAGGGGCCCTTGTTCCCCCAATGAAGCGGGGCCGCAGGCTGGCTCCGTTCCCCTCATGTCGGGAGTTTCATAGTTTCGCCGGAGATAGGGGACCCCACGGGTTGTGCCTATCCCGTACCCTCTTCGCTTCGAATCGCGTCCGCCATTGAAATCAATGCAGCACGCGACACTGGGCCGACAAGGGGTTGGTCGCGTGATACTGAATTGATGTGACTCAGTTTGTGAGTCTGAGCGGAGAGCTCAATTGATGGACAATTTGACGGAGAGCGGGCACAACCCCGCTATCGAGGCCGCTGGCGGCCTCAGCGAATTCGTGGCGCCCCAGGGTGTTGGCTCCGATTCTGGAACGGATCGGGCGGAGCTCAGCTCCTCATCCCACGGCGACGGAGACCTGCCTGATGGTCTTCAGTACGGCGAGCCCGCCGGCGATGAGATGAACGCTCAGGAGCCCGCGGTGGAGTCCCCTGAGGATCACGCTGCGGAGATCCCTGCGGAGATCCCTGCCGAGATCCCCGCCGAGGTCACCGTGGACCCGTTCGAGGGCGTCGCTGACTTCCTCGTGGGCACCCTCAAGAAGCGTGGCTTCGACGGTTTGACGGAAGTCCAGTCCGCGCTGCTGGCCGCCGACGGCGCCGGGCGCGACCTCCAGGTCTCCTCCCAGACCGGGTCCGGCAAGACGGTGGGCCTTGGCTTCATCCTTGCCAACGGCGCCCGTGAAGCCGCATTGAACGACGCTGTGCACGGTGGCCCCGTGGCCCTCGTGATCACGCCCACCCGTGAGCTCGCAGGCCAAGTCTGCGAGGAGCTCGGCTGGCTCTACGGCGACATTCGTGGCGTTCGTATCTCAGCGGTCACCGGCGGCACGCCGCTATTCCGCGACCGGCACATCCTCGGGGATCGGCCCCATGTCCTCGTCGGCACCCCCGGCCGCCTGCTCGACCACGTCAGCAGCGGCCGACTGGACCTGAGCAAGGTGCAGCAGGTGGTGCTGGACGAAGCGGACCAGATGCTCGACATGGGCTTCCGCGAGGACCTTGAGGCCATCCTGGAGGCCACGGCCGACGACCGGAGCATGCACCTGGTTTCGGCGACTTTCCCGGCTGCTATCCAGAGCCTCGCGCGCCGCTACCAGAAGGACCCGCTCTTCGTGGAAGGCACGCGTCTCGGCGCGGCGAACACCGACATCAATCACATTGGGCACCTGGTGAAGGGCAACGACCGCTACGCGGCGCTCGTCAATCACCTCCTGCTCTCGGACGGGGAGAAGACCCTTGTCTTCGTCGAGCGTCGCGCGGACGCGGCCGCTTTGGCGAGCCAGCTGGAGGGAGATGGCTTTGCGGCCCTCCCGATCAGCGGCGATCTGGCCCAGAGTCAGCGCGAAAGGGCCCTCGCGGCGTTCCGCAGCGGCAAGGCGAGCATTCTCGTTGCGACCGACGTGGCGGCCCGGGGCCTCGACGTTCCGGACGTGGCGCTTGTGGTGCAGACGTCTCCGCCCATTGACCCGGAGACCTACACCCACCGCTCTGGCCGCACCGGCCGTGCGGGCAAGACGGGCGTGTGTCTTCTTCTGGCGCCGCCCCACCGTCGTCGTTTCGTCGACCGACTCCTCGGTGACGCCAACGTCCAGGTGCAGTGGCGTGACGTACCGACGGCCGCCGAGGTCCAGGAACACGTCGACGCCAAGCACCGCATCGCGGTGCGTACACGCGTCGAAGAAGCACTTGCCAAGGGTGCGACGGACGCGCAGACGACCATGGCCCAGGAACTCCTGGAGACCCATGGCAATGTGGAGGTGGTCGCGGCCTTGCTCGCCGCCATCGAGCCCAAGACGCGCGCCCGCGGCCGGGACGTGAACGGCGGCGGCGGCGGCGACATGCAGCGCGGCCGTGGCGAGCGGCACCAAGGGGGCGACTCCTACGGTGGTGGTCACCATGGTGGTGCCCCCGGCGGCGTCGTGCGCTTCTTCATCAACTACGGCGCCAATCAGGGCGCCAACCCCGCGAGGATCCTGGCCGCCGTCTGCCGCCGTGGTCAGGTCGAGGGGCATCAGATTGGCTCCATCGCGATCCATCCGAACGCGGCGACCTTTGACGTCTCTCCGGACGTTGCCGAGTCGTTTGAGAACAACGCAGGCAGGCGGGATCCCCGAGATCCCAATGTGATGATTCGCCGCGACCGCGGACCCGTCCAGGGTGGCGCACGACGTGGATCGGGCCGCGGCTCCAGGCGCCGTGGTGGCTACGGCATGCGCCGTGGCGGCGGCTTCCGCCGCCGCTAGTCGGGACCCTGGCGGGACCCTGGCGGGCCCGAACGGCCCGCGGGATGGGTTCCCCAGAAACTCGCATCGGGATGACGGCTATGTCTGTCTCTTATACACATCTCCGAGCCCACGAG
>CAJXRJ010000498.1 GCA_913058555.1 uncultured bacterium | reverse complement strand
GATCTACACACTGCATATCGTCGGCAGCGTCAGATGTGTATAAGAGACAGTCCCCCTTCCTTGCCGAGCTCCTCGGCGAGAACGGGCTCCCGAAGCGAATAGACGATCTGCGCCAAGTTGTTGAGGGTGCGGGCCGTTTGCTCGTAATCGCCGTCGAGCAGGCGTCTCTGCATCGCGAGGGACTCCTCGAGGACCTGCCTGGCCTTCCTGCGATCATGCGTCTGGAGGACGAATCCTTGCTTGTGGAGGCCAATCGCTCGCTGCATGTGATTATCCGGATACAGGCGCTCCAGCATCTCCACCGCTTCTTGAGCGAGCTGTTCGGCCCGCTCAAGATCCCCGCGGGTCGCGAGCAGGTGCGCCAGGTCGTAGCTGGCCCTGGCGGTGGACAGATGGTCCTCGTCGTGGGTCTCACGCGCTAACGCAAGTGCAGGCTTCAGCAAACCCAGCGCCAGATCACTCTTCCCCATGAAAGAGTACGTGAAACCGACCGTACTGCGCAGGCGGAGCTCGGCGTCGGGAGACTTGGCGAGGTCTCCCCTTTTGATCCGAGCAGCGGCAGTAGCCATCAACTCCTCGAGCAAGGCGGTGTCGCGGCCGAGGGCGACGCTGGGGCCAACGCCCGCGAGCGTCTCGCTCATGAAGTCAGCGACCTTTTTGGCCGCGATCTGCGCCCGGCCCGCTTCTGCCTTCTCGGCGAGTGCCCAATGGAGGCCCAACCCAGTCCCGATCAAGCCCAGGACGAGGGTCACACCTACGGTGCCGGCCGTGATCACCTTTGCGCGATTACGCTTCACGAACTTGCGCATCCAGTAGCCTAGCCCGCGGTCGGTGGACCAGCCACGACCGGCTCGTCGCCCAGGTGCCGATCGAGATCCGCTGCCAGTCCGTTTGCCGTCTCGTAGCGACGTGTGCGGTCCTTCTCAAGGCACTTCATGACGATCCAGTCCAGATCGCCGCGCATCATGTTGCTGAGCCTGAGGGGGTCGAGCTTACGCTGCTGAGCCATTCGCGTGCCCGTATCACCGAGCGAGGAAATGCGCGTACTCGGCTTGTGCGGCTCGTCCTCCCGAATCACCCGCATCATCTCCTCGAAGCCGCTTTCCAGGAGCGCCTGTGTGTCGAACGGCGTCGTTCCCGTGAGAAGCTCATAGAGAAGGACGCCAAGCGAGTCGACGTCGCTCCGCGTGTCGATGTCGAGCCCGCTCATCTCGGCCTGCTCGGTGGACATGTACGCCGGGGTGCCGATCATCTGGCGGTGCTCGGTGAACAGTGTCTTCGCCGTGAGTTCGCTATTGGTCGCCTTCGCGATGCCGAAGTCGATGACCTTCGGCACCGGCACACCGTCGTGCATCGTGACCAGCACGTTGTTGGGCTTGATGTCACGGTGGATGATGCCCTTCTGGTGGGCGTGTAGGATCGCGTGACAGACGGCCTTGAAGAGTTGGATGCGTCCCCGGGTGTCGACCTTGTCCAGATCGCAGTATTCGAGGGTCGGGATGCCCTTGATGTACTCCATCACGAAGTACGGCCTGCCAGTCTCCGTCGCACCGGCGTCGAAGACTTTCGCAATGTGGGGGTGATCCATCAGCGCCAGGGCCTGACGCTCGGCCTCGAACCGCGCGATCACCTGTTTGGTATCCATCCCGAGCTTGATGATCTTGAGCGCCACGCGCCGCTTGACCGGCTCGCGTTGCTCTGCCATCCAGATCGTGCCCATGCCGCCCTCGCCGATCTGTTCCAGCAGCTTGTAGCGGCCGATCTCCGAGCTGGCTGCCTCCTTCGGACCAAGGGCCAGGCTAGCCTGGCTGGAACCGCCACCGTCGGACGTCGGGTTGGACATGAATGCGCCCGCGGAACTCTCCGCACGCAGGAGGACCTCCACCTGCGCGCGCAGGTGGAGGTCCTCTCCACACTCCTTGTCGAGGGCCTCCGCACGATCCAGATTGGAGAGCTCCGCCAGTTCCATGAAGATACGGCGGGCTTCCGAGAGGACGCCTTTGGGCATGCGTTGGCTCACGATTCAGGATTCAGATCACGGTAGAGGACGGCGCGTGCATAGGACCAGAGTCGCGCCGTCGTCCGAGGGGCCTGCCCGAGGGCACTCGCCGTCGCGTCGACGCTGAGACCGGCGAAGAACCGCAGCCTCACGACGGCGGCAGCTTCCGGGTCTTCACGCTCCAAGCGCCCGATGGCCTCATCGACTGCCACGATTTCGCCGAAGCGAGGTCCGCGACGTCAGAGACCTCGCTAAGCGGGCGGGAATCGCCCCCCCGGCGACCGCGAGCCCGGGCATGGTCCAGGAGGAGCGGACGCATGGCCTCCGCGGCTGCCGCTTAAAAATGGGCCCGATTCGCCCACGGCACCTCACGCGGACCGATCAGCTTCAGGTAGGCCTCGTGCACGAGAGCAGTCGCCGACAGCGTGTGCCCGGCGCGCTCACTCGTAAGATCTCGCTGGGCAGCTTTGCGCAGTTGCTCGTAGACGAGCGGCAGCAGCTGGTCCCCGGCCAGGTCGTCGCCATTGGATGCAGCCAGAATCAGGCGCGTGACGTCGTTCGAATTGTCCGGTTGGGTTGGCACCCATCCGATCCTACAGCCGAGCAGAGTCCGTGCGGCACCTGCTCGTCTCTTGCGTGCTGATTGCGCCCGTCGTGTAGCCGTTACATTTCATTGGGCTTTGCATACGCCTCTCAGAGCAGGTTCAGGACCTGGCGGGCGCCGCGGCGACTGTTTGCTGCCGATCATCCGGCGGATGGGCTTGGCTCCACCCGCCGAGGCTTTACCTTCCGGTCACGCTCGCTTCGAAGCGGCCGACGTCGAAGGGCACTTCGAACGACTGCGTCGTGGATGTTCCCTCGACCAGTACGGTGGCGACTGGCTCGCTGGAGAATGGGAGTTCGGCCAGCTGCTTGCCGCGCTGGAGGATCAGGCCTCTCACACGGTAGGTCCCAGCCCCCGAGACGAAGCCTGAGTAGTGACCATCACCAACTGCGCGTAGCCGCACCTCTTCGTAGGTGTCGCCTCCGACGAGGCGGACCTGCACCGTGGCCCCGTCCGGCAGTGCGATGGCAGGCATGGGTCGCACGAGCACCTCGGGCCCTCGCTCCAGAACAACCACGCGGCCGCTGTCGCCAGGGCTCAGGGTGATGGCCTGGCTCAGGTAACCGGGCGCGTAGATCCGACCTTCGATCAGGGGAGCGGCGGCCCGCCAGCGGAAGCGGCCCGAACCAAAGGAGTCACTCTGGCCGGGAAGCAAAGGAGAGTCGAGGTGCGCGCCTCGGATGCTCGCGCCTTCGGCGTCGGTCACCTCGAGCGCATACTCATGTACCTTGGCCCGCAGGTCGATTTCTGCGAGACGAGGCTCCACGCCATCGGGATCCGGACTGGGGGAGACGTCCTGCACCCGCGCGAGCAGCGTCTTGGTGGCCGTGTCGCGGACCTCGATATCGCCGACCCTCAGTCGTAGCCCTTCGAGGGTGAAGCGGCCGTTCCTTGCCAGGTCGACCGGCAGGGACGTCTCCCGCTTGCCCGTCGCATCTCTGGAGCTGAAGGTCACCCAGTAGTCCTGGTAGCTCTCGTCGGATCTGAGCAGCACGCGGCCGCTCAGGAAGCCCGGCTCATCGAAAACGAAGCGCAGGTCCTGCTCGCCCTGGGTCACGGCACGCTCGAGTCCCGGAAAGCCCTGCGGATTCAAGCCGATCATGAGCACCTCGGAGCGCTCGGGGTCCAGTTCGATTGGGTCTCCATAGATCGCAAACGACCCGGGCTCGACGATCCTTCGTAGCCCATGGATCATGCGCCGATAGTTTGGATCGACTTGACTGTTGACCCGTACCGAGATCCAGCCGAGCTCCACCGGTACGCCATCCTTGGTGGTGGCTTGCCCCGCGAGCAACGGGATCCGATCTTCGAGGGTCAAAACACCCAGGTCGTTGTCCCCGTTCGACAGGCGCTCAGGCAACGGACACTGCACCGCACTCATGACGTCGGGACTGTCCCCAATACGAGTCAAATTCAGCGTCCGCTGCGCGGGACCATCCCATTTGACTCGCGCCTCCTCGTCGATGTGTACCCTGAAACCGCCCACCGCATCGGTGACGAGCTCAAAGCCGAAGGATTGGTTTCCGACTCTCTTCCACACGAATTGGACCGATCCTGAGAGCTCCTGGTTCGTCAGGAGTGAACCCTCGGTATCGCGGGCCACGCCGGTGATCCAGATGCCTCGGTCCTGGGGCTCCAGGCGAAGCTCGCCAGCCTCGCTGACACTGACGGGCCCCGTCCCTAGCCCGAACGTCGAGCCGGTAGGCTCCACCTCGCGCGCCTCCGCAAGGAGCTGCAGGCCGAGGCCGACCATCGGAAGCCGGCCAGCGCCGTCGATCAGGTTCACGTCCACGATGCCAAGGCTCGAGAAGCGCGCCTCTTCCAAGAGCTGGGGGACATCGCGAGACAATCCAGGCGACGGGTCGATCATGACTCGCGCCCGGGTCGCCGAGCGGTTCCGTGCGCCTTCTCTGTCCAGAACGCGCAGGTCCATGGGGCCCACCGGCGGCAGGACGATGCGCACCGGCTCGGTTGGCAGCTCGCCGCCGACCATGATCACGTCGCTGCGCTGCGCCAGCAAGACGGCCGGTCCGATCCAGTACCTACCTCGTTTCTTGCCGTAGCGGACGAAGTGGGGGACATGGCGAACCAGGGCGAGGCCCTCGGCGTCGGTGCGGGCGCGCGGATGAAACGCGAGGTTGTCCCGCGGCTGTTCACTCCCCGTGTGTTCAAGCCGCGCCTTCACGATGAGTGCAACGGGGACATCAGGAACAGGAGCGCCCGCCTGGTCGACCATCAGCACCGACACGTCAGCGTCAGGGAGGAGCCGCAGCCGGGCCTCGCCGCCTGCGCTCTTGATGTGGAGCGGGATGCTGGCATAGAGCGACTCGGTCATGCCCGACAGGGTCGTGCTGGTGGACTTGGGTAGGGGCAGGACAGCGATACCGTCGGCGTCGGTCACCCAGAAGGCATCGACCGGGTCCGGCGTGTCCCCGAGCCAGATACGGGCGCCTTCGATCGGCCTACGGCTCGGGCCCGTGGCGGTCACGACGAGCGTCGGCCCCGTGACGGGCTCTGTCATCAGAACCGGCGACGCGGACACCGCCTTTGGCTTCACTGGCGCATGGGGGAGCTCCGTCGCCGCTGCATGCCGGGCGTCTTCTTGAGCCACTGGTGCCAGGGCCCCGAGGTTCGGGTTGCCGGGCGTGGAATCGGGCCCCGAGACGGCCAGCTCCGGAAGGAGCTCCTGCTCACGATCATCTCCACTCAGGGCAAAGAAGGTCGCCACGCACGCGATGAGCACGGCCGAGGTCACTTTCCAGGTCATCAGGAATCCCCCCACGAGGGTCATGGCATGGCCGGGCGCCGAAAGGGCGGCGCCGGCTTGGGTGAGAGCGATCGTGTGAGGCGCGAAGAGCGGCACGAGGCCCGCCCGCCAATCCCTGGACGTCCCACGGTCCAGCTGCGCTCGAAGGCGCTGAAGGCCCTCACGCCGCCTCCATCGCAGGGTGTCCTCGGGCACGCCAAGCCGCGCAGCGGCATCGCGCACCGTCAGTCCTTCCTGGTACACGAGGATCAGCGCGCTGCGGAACGGCTCGTCGACGCTCCTCAGCTCACCGAGCACAAGGCCCAGCAGCTCGTTGCGCTCGAGCATGGAATCCATGTCGACCGCCTCGCCGGGAGCCGCGGCCCGCTCGCGGCGCTTCAGGCGGGACTCGCCCCTGTGCCAG
>CAJXRJ010000497.1 GCA_913058555.1 uncultured bacterium | reverse complement strand
TCTACACACTGCATATCGTCGGCAGCGTCAGATGTGTATAAGAGACAGGGGGACATAAGTGACGTTCGCTTCTTCGCGGAGGGCCTTTCCTCCCAGGAGGCTCGCGAATTGTCGAATGGCGCGGTCCCGGGAAAGAAAGCGGCGCTCACATGGACGGGCGCAGAGGAGAGTGACCGGCCCGTGGCCGCACGCGGCGACTCGCTGCGCGGTCCGATCCGGCTCCAAGGGGACTCATCACGAGTGCGCTTCGCGAACGTTTGGGTCAAGCCCCTCGCCGACCTCGACCACGCATCGCTGATCGCCGGCTGGGACAGCGCAAGCTTCGATCGCGGCAGGCAAACCTACATGTCCGCATGCGTCAGCTGCCACGGTGCGGACGGCCGGCGTCCCACCAACCCGCAGGCTCGGCCGTTCGCCACCGGCGTGCTCGAGAACGGGTCCGACCCCCTGAGCATGTACAACACCATCACGGGCGGGTTCCGCACCATGCCGAGCAACCGTTGGCTCGCACCAGAGCAGACCTACGACCTCGTCCATTTCCTGCGTGAGTCGTTCTTCCGCGACGAGAACCCGTCCCAGCTATTTGATGTGGACGCGGACTATCTGTCTGCACTCCCCAAGGGTCGCAAGCACGGGGCGAGCGCCAAAAACGGGGATGAGCTGGTCGACCGCGACTTCGGGCCGGTCCTCGCCACCCAGCTTGGAGACGACGTTGGGGCGTGCCTGACCGTGCGCCTGGCCAGCCAGGTGTCGATGGCCTACGACCTGCAGCTGATGGAATCCCCGGGCGCCTGGACGGGCGGTTTCTTGGAGCTCGGCCAGACCCAGCACTACCAGCAGCGCGGCGAAGCCCGCGCGAAGCCAAAGGGGACCCCGCTCTCCGGGCTGGAGGGCTACGGGTGGGGTCACGGCGGTACGCTGGACTGGGATCGCTCCGTGCGGCCACCGCGGGGCCCACTGCCAAACTCGCTGCTCAACTACCACGGCCATCACTTGCACGGGCGCGATGTGATCCTCAGCTACGCCATTGACGGTCGCGGGGTGCTCGAACGACCAGGCCTCGACGCCTCCGCCGGCCTGCCGGTCATCACCCATCGGATCCGCATCGAGCCGGGGGAACAACCCCTTGTTCTCGCGCTCTGCCATGCACCTGCCGGCCTCAAAGACGTGGGTACGGTCTTCAGCGAGGCCGGCTCCGAAGATGGCTACTTGCCCTGGAGCTTGGTGGCACGCGGCGCACCGGCCGGCGAGAACCTAGCACCGTTCGCGGCTGCCGCGGTGCTCGGCGGGGGCGACCTCTCCCTCGATGAAAAAGGGCGCGTCGTACTCCGCTTCGGCCCGTCCGATACGGCACAGGAGGTCTTCGTGCTCCGCCTCGCGAGCGGCAACGCCGACGCGCTTGAGGGCTTCGAGTTCATGCTCAACAACCTGCGTGAGCGCACCCTACCGCCCTCCCCCATCACGCAGGTCGCTGGCGGCCCCGCGCACTGGGCGGAGGAGCTCGTGACGAAGGGAGAGGCCGGGAAGGAAACGCCGTACGCCCTCGACACGCTCACCCTGCCGAAGTCGAATCCCTGGAACGCATGGATCCGGACGAGCGCCCTCGACTTCTTTCCGGATGGTCGCGCCGCAGTCTCGACCTACGGCGGCGACGTCTGGATCGTGTCGGGCATCGATGGCGATCTGGGTGAGCTTCGCTGGCGCAGGTTCGCCGCAGGGATGTTCGAGCCCATGGGACTCAGGATCATCGATGGGCTCGTGTACGTGACCTGCCGCGATCGCATCACGCGCTTGCACGACCAGAACGGTGACGGGGAGGCCGACTTCTATGAGAGCTTCTTCGCCGATCCCGACGTGTCGCCCAACTTCCACGCGTTCAACTTCGATCTGCAAACGGACGAAGCGGGGTTCCTCTACTACGCAAAATCAGGGCAATACACGGACTTCGCCCTGCCCGGAGGGATCCTGAAGGTCTCGCCCGACGGGTCGAGCCATGAGGTGTATTGCACGGGCCTTCGTACCCCAAACGGAATGGGCATGAGCCCCGACGGTCGGCCGCTGGTGAGCGACAACCAGGGCAACTGGATCCCTGCGTCGAAGATCTCCCTCACGCGCCCCGGCGGGTTCTACGGCGTCTTCAAGGCGATCAACACGAATCGGCCGGGCGCCCAGACCCGCGACGACTTCGATCAGCCCGTGGTCTGGATGCCCCAGAAGCTCGATAGCTCGAGCGGCGGGCAGCTATGGGTGGACGAGAAGCGTTTCGGCCCGCTCGCGGGACGCTACCTGCATACGAGCTTCGGCAAGGGCTGGATGTACGGGCTGGTGGTCGACGAGCACGAGCAAGGGGCGGTTTGGCGCCTGCCCTTCCAATTCGACGCCGGAATCCAGCGACTGCGCGTAAACCCGGTCGATGGTCAGGTGTACACCGTCGGGCTCTCCGGTTGGCAGGGCCCGGCCAACGGCGCCGATGGATGCCTGCAACGGGTACGGTACTCGGGTGCAGGTCAGCCGATCTTGATCGGGGCACGCGCCCACCCACGCGGCGTCGAGCTCGAGTTCAGCGCTCCTGTCGACGCGGAATTTGCGCAGGACCCAGCGCGCTACTCGGTCCGGCGCTGGAATTACCGTTGGACACGCAACTACGGATCCGCCCACTACTCGGTGGAGCAGCCGGATCGGGAGGGCGAGGACGAGGTGGTCGTAGTCGCCGCGAGAGCAGACGCGAGCGGCCAGAAAGTCCTCGTGGAGCTTGAGACCACGGGGCCCTGCCATCAGCTCCTCCTACAGTTCGAACTGCAGGCCCCCACCGGCGAGCCCCTCACTCAAGACGTATACCTGACGGTGCACGAGGTCCCGAAGTAGCGGGCGCATCCTTGGCCGCCAGTGACGGCCAGGGGTGCCCCTCCGTGACGCCGGGGCCCCGCAAGTACCCGGCCGTCAATACTCTCGATCGGTCACGAAGCCCGGCTGCGGAACCGGGTAGAGGCCTTCGTCGTTCGGCATGAGCGGTGAGTCCGAGTCCAGGGTCAGGCCCGCCACCCCCGGGGCGAATTCATGCTCAGACGCGAGGATCTGTTCGTAGGTCACCTCGCGTCCCGTGTGCGCCGCCATGCGACCCATGTTGCACATGAGGCTGGCCTCGATGCCGTACTTGGCTTCGTTGAACGGGGTGTCATCACGAATGGCAGCGATCAGATCCTCCCATTCGTTCTGATAGGGATTCTTCTCGTCGTCGGCCACCTTTGACGTCCACCTGCGACTGCCGCGACTGAGACTGTGGCCGTCGTGAATGGTTGAGGGCAGCCCACAATCGCTGTTCGCGGAGGCCACGGCGGAGCCCTTCGTCCCGTGCATGTGGCTATAGAAACGGGTCTCGCAGCCTGGCTGGTTGCGCCCGCTAAACATCATCTTGGTGCCATCTGGGTAGGTGTACTCCACCGCGTAGGCATCAAAGTTCTGATCCACGTAGGGCACGCCTTCGCCGCTGATGCGGTAGTGACGTCCCCCATGACCCTGGGCCTTGACCGGGAGGGCACCCTTCATCCAGGCAAGCTGGTCGATGATGTGAATAAAGAAGTCGTTGAAGGCGCCCCCGCTGGCCCACAGGAAGCCGTGGAAGCGGCGAATCTGGAACTCCAAATCGCTGATCCCATCGGGCTTGGGCTTCGATCGGAAAGTCGCCACCGGACCCTGCATCCGGTAGCCGTTCTGCGAGATGATCTCGCCGAGCTCCCCGTCCTGAACGCGCTTAACGAGCTCTTGCATGGCACGGCTGTGGCGCGACATCAGGCCCACGCCCACCTTGATCCCTTTCTTCTTTGACTCCTCAGCCAGCGCGAACATCCGCTTGCTCGTTGGACCATCCACGGAGACGGGCTTCTCCATGAACACGTGCAGTCCCTTCTCGATCGCGTAGCTGAAGTGGACCCAGCGGAACGCCGGCGGCGTCGCGAGAATCACCACATCCCCAGGCTTGAGGCAGTCCATGGCTTTCCGGTACCCATCGAAGCCGATGAAGCGGCGCTCCTTCGGCACGTCGACACGATCCCCGAAGCGCTTGGAGAGTGCGTCGTAACTCGTCTTCATCCGATCTTCAAAGACGTCCGCCATAGCCACAAGCTTGACGGGGCCCCTCTTTACCGAGACCGCGTTGGTCGCAGCGCCGCTCCCTCGTCCACCGCAGCCGACAACCGCCACGCGGATCTCCTCCTCTCGCTTGAATGGATGCACAAACGGCACACTGCCGGTTGCCAGCACCGCTGACGCAGAAAGTCGACTCGAGTCCTTAAGAACGTCACGTCGGGTCAAGGTGCGGCGGCTAGTAGGGTCAGTCATGCGGGGGTCTCCACGAAGCACTTGTTCGTTGTGGGGATTGGGGAACCGAGACGCCTTCCCCGCTGAGTCCGAGCGATCGTCCGGCTGCCGGGACCAAGTCGCCCAAAACCAGAGGGAGAAGCAGCGTGCACCGTACATCCATGCCTCGGGGTGACCAAGCACTGGACCCGTCATGGCGGGACTTCGGGGCCTATGACTTACCGACGGGTAACCCGGAGAGCGGTGGCGCCCCCCCGCCTCGGCGCACCGTCAGGCGAATCCGGGATACCCGCTCACCTAAGCCGGTTTAGGTAGGCTTCCGCATCGCGGAGGTTCAGTTCGACGTCCATGGAACTAAGGCTTCCCCCACGGTCTGTGGCGAAGACCTCCTCCCCGAGATCGCTGAGGCAGATCATGATCTGGTAGACAGCGCAACTCCGTTCCTCCCACTCGATTCGCAACTGACGTTGAAGGAGAGGCGTGAGCGTGGAATCGAACGTCTTGCCCAACGCAAAGCAAGCCAGGGAGCGCTCGTTGGCCGACCAACCCCCAGATACGAGCCCCTGCTCAAGGACCCTCCGCAGCTCGGTGGAACCGGCCTGGTCCAAGCCCTCGTCACGGATGCACGCCAACTCAGCGTCATCCATAGGCCTGCCGCGCTCGCGCTCGAAGAAGTAGGCGGCGGCGTACAGATAGTCACTCCGGGTCATTCAGTCCTACTCGCTGATGGCGTACTTGTCCCTGCTATAACTGTCGTACGGAGCCACTTACGGCAGCATGGGCTGCGCTCAAAGGACGCCGTTGTCATGTCGAGGATCAGGATACACGTTCGCAATGGACCGGGCCCGTTCTACACCTCTTGCTCCGTGACCGTGGCTCAGTGACAGGCAAAAAAGTGCTCCGCCGCTCCTCACGGTCCTCCCGCCGTACGACAGGGACCGCGCCTCTCGCTCGCACGAAAAGTCCAGTTGGCCGGCGCTGCTGCTAAGATGCCAACAGCGTGAAGTCCAGCTATCAGCTGGAGCCCCTATGTCTCGAATCCACCATAGTGCAATCGATCTGCCAGGCGTCATTCGTCACTCGACCCACGTAGCCATCGCGATTCCCCTCTCGCCAGCTAGCTCGCGCGTCGACGTTCCCGACGAAGCAGGTATTGCCCCTTCCTTCTCCTTCTCACGCTCTCACTTCATGGTGAAGCAGGTGCTCATGGGGCCGAGTTCGTCGCTCATTGATGAGCATCAAGAGCTCGACATTGATGACGCTTATGCCTCAATGATGGAGGAGCTCCACTGGTCGATCCACAGAAGCGGAACCCGAAAGTCGGCAGTCTTATTGAGCTATCGCGGCTCCAGCTCACCAAGTGAAAGCGACCCCAGGATCGTCTTCATTCGCGCGTCGGTATCTGGATAAGCTGGCTCCGCACTTTGGCCTTCGCCCCGCACGAAACCGCCACAATCCCTGCA
>CAJXRJ010000496.1 GCA_913058555.1 uncultured bacterium | reverse complement strand
AGCGTCAGATGTGTATAAGAGACAGCCCCAGCGTCGTTCAGCGAGAACGGCGGCGGCGTCAAGCTCGGCGAGTCCACGCCCTGGTGGAGCACGTTCCACGACCAAAGCCTCGACGCGCACCTCGCCGCCGCGGTGTTGGGCAATCTGGAGCTCAGCCAAGCCTACGCCCGCCTGGCCCAGGCCCGCCAAAGCGCACGCATCGCGGGGGCTGCGAAGATCCCTTCCATCGACTTGACCGGCAGCGTCCAGCGACTCGAAATCAACCAGAGCGGCGGCTCCGGCGCCCAGATCCCGGTGCGCCTCGGCGAGACGTATTCCATTGGCCCGTCCCTCTCGTATGAGCTGGACCTCTTCGGCCGCATCGACGCCACGTCGGACAGCGCGAGCTTCGCGGCGGCCGCCACCGAGGCCGACGCGGCGGCGCTGCAGCTTTCGCTCTCTGGCCAAGCCGCCGATGCATGGTTCACGGCGGTGGAAAACGCCGCCCTGGAGAACCTTGTCCGCGAGCAGATCGCCACCGGCGAGGACCTCCTGACCGTCACGCGCACTCGCTTCCAGAACGGCGCTGGCTCAGCCCTCGATGTGCTCCAGCAGCAGCGCTTGATCGAAGCGACTCGCGCCGAGCTGCCCCGGTTCCTTGGCGCAAGGGAGCGTGCCCAACACCAGCTCGCCGTGCTCGGTGGCCGTGCCCCGAGGGAGTTCGACGCCCAGACGATCCCCTCCGATCTTCCGGACCTCCCCCCTATGCCGATGCTCGACGTGCCCGCGGCGCTCCTGGAGAGCCGCCCGGACCTCGTCGCTGCATTCATGCGCGTCAGTCAGGCGGATCGAGACGTCGCGGCCGCTATCGCCGCTCGCTATCCCCGGCTGTCCCTGTCGGCGAACTACAATTTCGACGCCAACGAGATCGCTGACATGTTTGACCGGACCATCAGCGTGATCACCGCCAACCTAGTCGCCCCCATCATCGACGGTGGAGAGCGCCGCGCCGAAGTGCGCCGCCGACGCGCCCAGCTCGACGAGTCGATCGCCGGCTTGAACCAGGCCTTCCTCGTGGCCCTGCGCGAGGTCGAAGACTCCCTCTCCCTGGAACGCCGCGGCGTCGAACGCGTAGTGGCACTCGAGTCCCAGAGGCGCTTCGCCTCGGCAGAGGTGGAGCAGGCCCGCCGCCGCTACGTGGGCGGCGTCGACTCGTATCTGCAGGTTCTCGCCGCCGTGCAGAACCTGCAGTCCCTGGACCGCGTGCTCGTGACGGAACGCGCGTCGGTCCTGCGGGCGCGGGCCCAGCTCCTGCGCGCCCTCGGCGGGCCGGCCGCCCCGGAAGATCCCGCACGTGACGAACGCACCCCCAATGAATCAGAGCTCGATGACCCCGAGCGTCGGGCCGACGCAACCGCCAAGGCCGCCCAGGAAGTGACCCCCTCATGAGCTCACCCATCCGCACCGCGGGCCTTGTCCTGCGCTACGTCAGTCCCCTCGTCGTCATCGTCCTTGGAGTCGCCGCCGCCAAAGCGATCATCGCGTCCAAGCAACCGCCGCCCAAGACCGAAGCCCCCGCCCGAGTCTTGCCCGTCAACGTCGTGACCGTCGACATTGGCACGCGCGAGGCGAGCCTTGAGGCGTACGGCACGGTGGAGCCGCTGCGAACGCTTGTGGTTCGCCCCGCCGTCGCGGGGCCCGTGACGGCCGTGCACACGAACCTGATCGAAGGGGGCCGCATCGACGCTGGGCAGACCCTGCTGCAGATCGACCGGCGGGACTATGAGCTCGGCGTCCGCACGGCCGAAGCCGCGGTCCTCGCGGCGGAGGCCGACTTGGACGTGGAGAAGGGCAGCGCCGCCGTCGCCGCGAAGGAGTGGGAGCTGCTCGGGAGCACGCTCGAGACCGACGAAGCCACCAAACGCCTCGCCCTGCGCGAGCCTTTCGTGGCGCGCCGCCAAGCAGACGTTTCCACCGCCCTCGTGCGCCTCGATCAAGCGCGGCTGGACCTCGAAAGGACGGCGATCACCGCCCCCTTCGACGCGGTCGTCCTGTCGGAGAACGTGGAGGTAGGAAGCCACGTCAGCATGGGTTCCGAGCTCGCGACCCTCGTCGATCGAGGAACGTTTGCCGTCGAGGTGAGCGTGCCCCTGGACCGACTTGGATCCCTCAAGAAAGGCGAGAGCAAGGCGTCGGTCCGGGTGGCCGGATCCAAGGCCCCGCGGCCCGCCAAGGTCGTACGTGTCCTCGGCGAGGTGGACCGCGAAGGCCGCATGGCCCGCGTGCAGGTGGCGATCGAGAACCCGCTGGAAAGCACGTCAGGCGCGGGGCCCGTCCTGCTCGGTTCCTACGCCATGGTCGTCCTCCCGCTCGAATCGGTGGGCGCCGCCGCGCTGATCCCCCGGGGGGCTTTGCGCGAAGGCGACATGGTCTGGATCATGGATGCGGACGATCAACTCGAGATGCGCTCTGTCACTGTCGCGATGCGGCGGGACGGCGACGTCCTGATCACCGCTGGCCTGGAGGCGGGTGACCGCGTGATCACCAGCCCCATCGCCGTGCCTCTTCCGGGCATGCGCCTCCGCGAGACCCGGAAGGTCGCAACAGAGGCCGCCAAGGCAGCCGCGCCCATGGGGGCTGATCAATGAGCCGCCAAGAGTCCGAAGACCCGAAGCTCCATAGCGGCCCGATCGCGTGGATGGCGAAGAACTCGATCGCCGCGAACCTGGCGATGCTCGTCCTGCTCGTGGGCGGCCTCTTGTTCTCGACGCGGGTCGTCCAAGAGGTGTTCCCCGCCTTCGACCTCGATCTCGTCACCGTGCGCGTGCCTTACCCCGGCGCGAGCCCCGCGGAAGTGGAGCAGGGCATCCTGCTTTCGATCGAAGACCAGATCCGCGGCGTCGACGGCGTGAAGAAGATCACGAGCCAGGCCCTTGAGGGGGTAGGCACGGTGAGTGCGGAACTGGTGAACGGTGCCAACAAGGGCAGGGCCCTGCAGGACATCAAGAACGAAGTCGACCGCATCATCACCTTCCCCGAAGAGTCGGAGGAACCGGTGGTCAGCCTGGCCTCCCGCCAGCGCAAGGTCATGAGCGTGCTCGTGCACGGGGACATCCCCGAGGCCTCCCTGCGGAGCCTCGCGGAGCGCGTGCGGGACGCGCTCATCACCCGCCGCGAGATCACCCTCGTCGAGCTAGGGGCGGTCAAATCCTACGAAGTGGCCATCGAGATCCCCCAGGACCAGCTGCGCGCCCAAGGGCTCACGTTGCCTGGCGTCGCGGCCGCGGTCCGCCGGAGCGCCCTCGAGCTACCGGCGGGTGAGGTCAATACGAAGGACGGGGAGGTCCTGCTGCGCACGCAAGAGCGCCGCGACCTCGCGTCGGAGTTCGCCGACCTCCCGCTTATCTCCACGGCCACCGGCACGCGCCTTCGCATCGGCGACATTGGGGAAGTGCTCGACACGTTCAGCGAGGACGACATCGAGGGCACCTACGCGGGCGAGCCCGCCATCGAGCTGATCGTCTACCGCGTCGGAAACGAAACCCCCATCGGCGTGTCCGAGGCCGTGCGCGACACGGTCGCCGAGATCGAACGCAGCTTGCCAGAGACGGCGGGCCTCGCCATCTGGGACGACCAGTCCCAGCGTTACTCAGACCGCCTCGACCTGCTGTCCAGAAACGCCCTCATGGGCCTCGGCATGGTGCTGCTCCTACTGGGGCTCTTCTTGGAGCCCCGCGTGGCCTTCTGGGTCACCATGGGCATCGTCATCTCCGTGGTCGGCTCGTTCATCGTGTTCCCGCTCACCGGTGCGACGATCAACATGGTGTCGCTCTTCGCGTTCATCGTGACCCTCGGCATCATCGTTGATGACGCGATCATCGTAGGCGAGAACATCTTTGAGCTGCGCGAGAGCGGCGTGCCGCCCCTCGAGGCGGCCATCCGCGGCGCCAAAGAGATCTCCGTCCCCGTGGTCTTTGCGGTGCTCACGAACATCATCGCGTTCATGCCGCTCTTCTTCGTGCCAGGGGCCACGGGGAAGATCTTCATGCAGATTCCTGCGGTCGTGGTCTCGGTGTTCACGATCTCCCTCGTGGAGTCCCTGTTCATCCTTCCCGCGCACCTCTCCCACGCCCCAAAGCCCAGCCGCATCATGTACTGGATCGGGGGCCCCAACCGCTGGGTCACGAAGAACTTCGACCGGTTCAGTCGCAGCACCTTCTCCCCCCTCGTTCGGGTTTGCCTGCACAACAGGTACTTCGTCCCCGCCCTTGGCATTGCTCTCCTTGCCATCAGCGTCGGCGTGATCCGGGGCGGCAAGATCCGCTCGAGCTTCTTGCCCCGCATCGACGGCGACGTCGTCACCGCGACGGCGCGGCTGCCCGTGGGCGTCCCCATCGAGCGCACACGGGAAGTGCGCGCACTTCTCGAAGCCAAGGCCTACGAGGCTGCCGACAAGATCCAGGAAGGCCTGATCCTCGGCATCTACACCCAGATCGGCGAGAACGGTGGGCAAGCCAACGCGCTGACCATGAAGGCGATGCTCATCCCGCCGGACGAGGGCGGCATCGGCGGCATCAGGTTTGGAAGCGCGTGGCGCAAGTCGGTGGGCGACGTGGTTGGCGTGGAAGCGCTCACGTTCAACGCCAACTCCCTCGGCCCCGGCGGCGGCAAGCCCATCGACATCCAGCTCACTGGTCCCGACCAATCGCAGCTCGAGACTGCCGCCCGCGAACTGGGCGTCAGCATGGCCGCCTACGACGGCGTCACCGACATCGATGACGGCACCGCTTCGGGCAAGCGCCAGCTCAGCTTCGAACTGACCCCCGCGGCCCAAAGCCTTGGACTGACCGCCGAGGACGTGGCGGCCCAGGTGCGAGCCGCGTTCTTCGGAGCCGAAGCTCTTCGCCAACAGCGGGGCAGGAACGAGGTCAAGGTCGTCGCACGACTCCCCCGCGCCGAGCGCGAGCGACTCAGCAGCGTCGAAGACCTCATCCTGCGCACGCCCAACGGCGGCGAGATACCGCTCTACAGCGCTGCGAAAGTCACCGAAGGCCGCTCGTACACCGCCATCGACCGGCGCGACGGCCAGCGGATCGTGGCGGTCACGGGCGACGTCGATACGAAGACGGTGGATGCCAACAAGATCCTCGACGACGCAAGGGAAGACGTGCTCGCTGGCCTTGTGTCGCGCTACGAAGGTCTTGAGTACTCCTTCGAGGGCGAGCAGGAAACGCGCCGGGAGTCCCTGGCCGCCCTCGGTATCGGCCTCGTCTTCGCCATGTTCGCGATCTTCGCGATGCTGGCCATTCCCTTGAAGAGCTACTCGCTGCCGCTCATCGTGCTCTCGGGCGCCCCCTTCGGCATCATCGGGGCCCTCATGGGCCACGTCATCCTCGGCTATGGCCTGTCGCTGATGAGCCTCTTCGGCATCATCGCCCTCACGGGGGTCGTGGTGAACGACAGCCTCGTCTTGGTGGTCACCGCCAATCAGAATCGCGAGAAGGGCATGGGCGCCTTTGCGGCGGTCCACGAGGCATCGGTCCGGCGCCTTCGACCCATCATGCTGACGTCTCTAACCACGTCCCTCGGGCTTCTGCCCATGATGCTTGAGACGTCGGCCCAGGCGCGTTTCCTGATCCCCATGGCGATCTCCCTCGGCTTCGGAGTGCTGTTCTCGACCTTCGTGATCTTGCTCATGGTGCCGAGCCTCTACCTGGTACGCGAAGACGTGGGCGCGATCTTCCGCGTGGCGAAGGGTGGACCGGAGGCAGATCCCTCCATCGGGCCAGGCAATGGTCTGTCTCTTATACACATCTGACG
>CAJXRJ010000495.1 GCA_913058555.1 uncultured bacterium | reverse complement strand
GAGCTCGGCGACATCGCCGACGGCCAGTTCACTCTCATCTGGGACGCCATCGTCGACAGGCTCGTGACGTTCCCGGCCTACGTCACGCTCTTCTCGAACGCCTACCCGGGCACGCTCACCGTGGACCTCAACATGGCCCATGTGGGTGGGGCCATCGCGGCCTTCGAAGAGTCTGCGTTCTTCCGCGTGGACAGTCCGTTCCAGGCCTTCCTCGACGGCGATGATGACGCGCTCACAGGGTCCGCGGTTCGGGGTGCGCTCGAGTTCTACTCGCCTTCGAGTCACTGCTCCGTATGCCACAGCGGCTCGACCTTCACGGACGGGGCCCATCACAACATCGGCATGCCGCAGTTCGGCCCCGGCAAAGGGGACGGCCTCGGCGGCGACGACGACTTCGGCCGGGAGCAAGTGACAGCCGCCCTCGGGGATCGTTACGACTTCCGCACCCCAACGCTCTTGAACGCCGAGCTCACCGCGCCCTATGGCCACCTCGGCCAGTTCAGCACGCTGCGCTCGATGCTGGTGCACTACCGCAACGCCACCCAGAGCCTGCAGAACTACCAGATCGGTGACCACGTCACGGACGCATCGCTCCTGGCTACCCAGGTCGGCAACCAAGCCGACGTCCTCGCCACCCTGCACCCGTTGCTGGGCGGCCCGCTGAACTTCAACGTCGACAACATGCTCGCCTTCATGGAAGCCCTCACCGCCGAGAGTGCCCGCGACATGTCAAGCGTCGCCCCGGCGACGGTCCCAAGCGGCCTGACGATCGATCAGTAGGGGCGAGTGGCGTACGCGCCAGGGTGAGATAGGAGGGCGAGCGCCGCATGGCGCTCGCCCTTTCTCGTTGGCGGCGAGCGGGTCGATGGTCGTTGGGCGCGGTGGCCCCACGTTCGGATGTCCTATTCCCCCTCGAGATAGGATCTGGCCCAGGGGATCAAGCGCCCCGTTGCCAGCTCTGGAGCTCAATCAGGTTGCCCTCGGGGTCCCTGGCGTAGACGAAGGTGATCACGCCGGCCCCGGGTACCTCGCGCACCGTGAGGAGGCCCTGGGCCGTGCCGCCATGCTGTTCGACTCGTTCGAGTGCCTCTTCGACGTGCTCCACCTCGAAGGCCAGGTGTCGAAGCCCCGTCATGTTGGGGGCGGGGCGCTCTTCGGGGACGAGGGTTTCGTACTGGTAGATTTCGAGAGTGGGTCCGTTCTCCCCGTGGCCAGGGAGCAGTAAGTGGGCGCCCTCGAGCTTGGCGTTTCGCAGCCCCGTCCCCTGGTCGAGCCAGGCGCCGGACTGCTGGCGAATGGGGGGCACGACCTTGCAGTCGAAGGCGGACACATAGAAATCCGCGAGGGCCTTCCAATCCCTGCTGACGATGTTGGTGTGGGCGAATCGCATCCGGCCTAGATCCGGTCTGGGTTCTCCACGGTGAGTTCGTTCCGGACGTCCCCCGTGTTGAGGGTCGTGGCGGGCTCGAAGAGGAGGATGCTGACTTCCTCGGGGGCAAAGGGGCGGTGAGTGACGCCGCGGGGGATGATGACGAACTCGCCAGCGTTCACCGTGAGAGTCTCGGCCTCTAGCTCAATGTGGAGCTGGCCCTCGATCACGTAGAAGAGCTCGTCCTCGTCGTCGTGTTTGTGGGCGACGAAGTCCCCCTTGAGCTTGGCGATCTTGACGTGCTGCTGATTCAGTTCGCCGACGATCTTGGGCGTCCAATACGCGTCAATGGAAGCGAGCTTGGACGCAAGATTGATGACCTTGGTTGTCATGGGGATCTGTTCGTTGATGGCCTAATTGGGAGGGCGGATTCGCCGGCACGGGGTACCACGCCTTCGGCATAAGGGTGGCGCTGGTCCTTCCATTAGACGCGAAGGCGCCCGCGCCGCATCGGCGCTCAAGTCGAAGCCGGTGGGGGAACTCGGTCCAGTGCTAGTCGCGTGACTTGATCGTGGGCTCGTGCTCCACGGGGAAATTGCAGGAGTTCGCGATGAAGCACATACGGTGGGCGTCTGCGTGCAAGGCGCGGGCTCGTTCGATCTGGTCTGCGTCCTCGATCTCCACCTCGGGGTGGAGCGTGACCTTGGTGAACCGCCCGCTCTGGTCCTTGGATTCCACCATGACCCCAACGGCGACGTCCGCGTAGCTCGTCACGGCGACCCCATGGCTCGAGCAGAGGTGCAGGTACCAGAGCATGTGGCACGCGGAGAGCGAGGAAAGGAAAAGGTCCTCGGGGTTGTATCTGGTCTTGTCGCCGAGGAACGCCGGGTCCGAGGAAGCGAGGATGTCGCCGTACTTACCGGCGCCCGAGATCACATGGTCCCTGGAGTAGGACTGGTAGCCCCGGGTCCCTTGGCCCTGATTGCCCGTCCACTCCGTGGTGACTTCGTATCGATGTTCCTTCACGCCATATCTCCTGGTCCTGATCCCCATCGTTGGAGGGGCCCCTTCCATGCTGGGATCCCTTCGCCTCCGCTGCCAGTGATTGCGCCATCGCGTCTCCGCTCGCCTCAGCGAATACGAGTTTCCCGCGCGCTGCGGAGGCTGATGGGATCGGTGGGGCCGCATCGATAGACTGCGTTGATGTCCAACGAAGTCTTCTCCAAGCACGTCGCCAAATACGGCGCCTTCCTCTACGCAGGTCCCGATGGCAACAACGGGGCGAGCGGCACGATCTGGCTGCGCTTTGATGGCAGCCCGATCTTTGTGTGGCTGCGCTTCTACCCGCCCGGCTACTCGCTCCCGCCCAACTACGAAGGCGAAAGCTCCGGTGGAGACCCGATCTATTACGTCAGCTACCGTTCCGGCGACTACAGCAAGATCATTGACTTGCTCCGAAACGAAAGCCCGATCCACTTCTACTGGAACGAAGAGACGGATATCGCCTACCTGCGCTCCGGCGCCGAGGACGTTGGCGAGGGGGAAGACGACTGACGGTTTCGAACGGGGCGTGCTCGATCCATTGCGCGATCAGGGCGCCTCGTTCGTGCTCGGGCGCCGGGACAAGGACGCGGCGGTTCGAATAACGACGGCAAGCACGAGGGTACCCAGGCCGAGCCATATCCAGGTTCCGCCCTCGCTCTGAAGCCCGTTCATGAAAGTGGCGACGAGGGCTAGGAGGAGGAGCCCTAGGAGCTGGGCGCCTGTGAGCGCGAGGGCGGCGACGGCCGCCATCCGTGATCTCCATTGGATCGCAATGCCGAGGGTCAGGTAGAGCACCACTAGGCCGAGGCTGAGCAGGTGGAACGCCGGGGCGAGTAAGATCGCGATGACGATCGCGTAGCACGCAGCCGCGCCGAAGAGAGCCTGCTTCCTCGGCAAGGGCTCGTCCAGTACGGGTCGCTCCTCCAGGAGCCACTTCACTTCGTCGCGGTTGCTATCTGGGACGTCGTCGGTAGGTGTGGAAAGCGACTTCATCCGGTAGCCGCGCGTTTCCAGTTCTTTGGCGAGAAGGCAGCGCTCGCTCTCAAGGAGCTGCTCCTCCCATTCAGCGATGAGTCCCGAGAGCGGCAGTCGAGCTAACCGTCTAGCGGCGCGCCACTCGTGGCTTCGCTTGGCTGGGAGGTCCATGGATACGCCGTAGGGGAGCAACCCGATCTCCGCCGGGTGTCGCTTGCCAGCGTGTGCTCAGTCGTCGTCGAGGGCGACGCGGATGGCGGGGGTGTCGAGGTCTTCGAACTGGCCTTGTTTGACGGACCAGAGGAAGGCCGCGAGGGCGAAGCCGCCGAGGACGAGGGCCACGGGAAGGACGATGTAGATTACGGACATGTCGCGGATGTGCTGGGGGCGCCTTGGGGCCCGGGGGAAGTGCTGGGATCGGGCGCGTTTTGGGGTCCTGGGACCACGGCGGGCTTCTTGGCCTTGGAGGGCGCCGAGAAGAGGGCGATGGCGAGGCTCAGGACGGTGATGGAGCTGATGGGCATCAGGATCGCCGCGAGCAAGGGGCTCATGAGGCCCAGGGCGGCGAGGGTGATGCCGGCCGCATTGTAGATCAGGGACACGGCCAGGTTGCACCGGATGGTGAACATGGTGCGCCGGGCGAGGCGCACGAGGTCCGAGAGGGGGGCGAGGCCGCTGCGGGAGGCGAATACGTCCGCGGCGGCGAGGCTGATCTCCGCTCCGCCGTGAACGGCGATGCCCACGTCAGCTGCGGCGAGGGCCGCGGCGTCGTTGACGCCGTCGCCCACCATGACGACGGTCTCGCCTTGGGCCTGGAGCGCGGCCACGCGGGCGAGTTTCGCCTCGGGTTCGGCGGCGCCGACGGCGCGGTCGACGCCAACGGCTTCGGCGACGCGGGTGACAGCGCCCTGGCCGTCGCCGGAGAGGATCTCGGGCGTCCAGCCGAGGTTCGCGAGGTCGGCGATGACTTCGCGGGCCCGGGCGCGTGGTGCGTCAGCGAGGGTCGCGATGGCGGAGAGTTCCGAGCCGCGCTGGCCGCCCGCCTCGGCGTAGACTCCGACGACGCTCATGCCCCGGGATTCGGCGTCATCGCGCGCCTCGACCAGGTGTTTGGGAAGGGTCAATCCCTGGCGCGCGAAGTAGGCCATGGAGCCCACTTGGATGCGGCGTCCTGCCACCGTGCCGGCAAGTCCGCCGTTGAGCTTCTCTTCGACGTCATGGGCCCGGGCGCCATCCACCGCGAAGGGCTCAAGGCCCCGCACGAGCGCCCGGGCGACCGGATGAACCGACGACGCTTCGAGGGCGGCTACGGCCGGTCGCAGGGACTCGTCACCCACCCAGCCGGTGAGCTGGGCCGAGCCTTCGGTGATCGTGCCTGTCTTGTCGAGCACGAGTCGGCCGCCCTTGGCCAGGCGCTCGAAGACAGCGGCATCTTTGACGAGCAGGCCCGAGCGTGCGGCGCGGCCCACGGCGACCGCGAGGGAGAGCGGCGTCGCTAGCCCCAGGGCGCACGGACACGCGACGATCAGGAGCGCCACGGTGTGGTCCACGGCGGCGCCAAGGTCGCCCCTTGCGGCGCTCCAATAGACGAAGGTTGCGGCCGCCGCGCCGCAGACGACCATGACAAAAACACCCGCAATGCGATCCGTGAATCGTTCGATGGGGGGCTTCTCGCGCAGGCCCTTCTGGACCAGCTCCATGAGCCTTCCCACGCGGCTCGACTCGCCGCACTGGGTGACCTTGACCGTAAGCACGCCCGAGAGGTTCTGGCAGCCCGCGTGGACCTCGTCCCCCGCGGTCACGGAGATCGGATCCGCCTCGCCCGAGAGGAGCGAGCGGTCCACGGACGAGCGGCCCTTGATGATGACCCCGTCGGCGGGAATCGGTTCGCCGGCGAGGACCTCGACGGTGTCGCCGGTCTCGAGCTCGTCGATGGTAATCTCTTCGGTGGTGCCGGTCTCTTCGTCGACCACCACGCGGCAGCCCGCAGGGGTGAGTGCGCGGGTCAGGTCCACGGCGTCCGCGGCCCAGCGTTGCTGGCGCGATTGCACGTAGCGGCCCACGAGGAGCAGGAACACGAGCACCGTGAGCGAGTCGAAGTACGCTTCGCCGTTTCCAAACGCCGTGTTCCAGGTGCCGGCGAGGGCGCCCACGACCAAAGCGATGGAGATCGGCAGGTCGAGGTTGGCGGTGCGTGTCTTGAGGGCCGCCCACGCGCCCCGCAGGAATCCCCGTCCGGGCCAAAGGATCGACAGCCAGCCGAGGCCGAGTCCGGTCCACCGGAAGAGCGCGGCGTGGCCCGATTCGATGCTGCTCTCTTCGGTCGCGGAGTAGAGCGCGAAGGCCACGAGCATCGCGTTGCCCGCGCATACGGCGGCGACTCCCATGCGCATGAGGTGGCGTCGCTCGGAGGCACGTGCCGCCTCGCGGGCGGCTTCCT
>CAJXRJ010000494.1 GCA_913058555.1 uncultured bacterium | reverse complement strand
CGGCTCCCCCACCGGGCAAAGTTCGATGGCGCGCTCAAAGTCCGCGAGGGTGGCCTCGATGAATGTGGCGCGATCGCCTGGCGTACCCGGAGCCCCCACGATTGCCGTTTCGGTGGCTGGTCGCGCGTGGATCAGGGCCCTGAGGGCGTGGACATCAAACGCCAGGCGGTCGTGGGTTCCGGCCTCGGTATTCGCCTGAACCAGCTCCGCCAGCGGGGCGATGTGACCGTCGAGGATCGCGCGGAACTCCCCGGGGGTGAGGGGCCGGACGCCCAAGGCCGGGCCGATTCGGAGGAACTCGAGGGTCGCTTTCACGGTCCACGACTGATCAGCCCGCGGCCACGGCGACGCCTGCCCCGACTCCCCCTCCGCCAGCATGAGCCGCAGTGACTCCCGCAGAACGAACGCACGGGCCGGAAGCGCAGCGTTGGGTTGGGCGGGCAAGCGAACCTCCGCGAGGGACCGGGCGGCGCGGGCAAATCGGCCGTCGCCCACCGCGGCTTCATTGGCAAGCTGGCCTCGGTCTCCTCCCATGCCAAGGCGAATGAGACAATCGCCCAGGGTCGACACCGACTCGGCACCGTCCCCCACGACGAGTTCCATGAGAGAGGATCTCTGGATGAGCTGCTCGAGGGTCCCGGGATCGCCGAGACGACCCAGAAGGTCGAGCAAGCTGCGACGCAGGTCCGGCGAGTTCTCGGACTCGATGCGCTCGAGCAACCACCGCGCTCGCACGTCGCGGCGCTTGGCGGCCAGTGCGGGGCGAACGTCCTCGGCCACGAGCACGCCAAGGGCCCGGGCACGCTCATCGAATTCGGAGCCTGCGACCGCGAGGAAGAGCTCGGCGATCACGGCCTCCGCGTCCTCGCTGCCGGGTTCCAGCACCGAGATGGCGGCGCGCAAGGCGCCGAGGAGTTCGTACTCCACTTCGGAGGCGCCCATCCCCCCCAGTAGGCGCAGGAGTTCTTTGGCGTCGGCGCGATCCAATGACAGCCGCAGTCCTTTCGCCGCCGCCCGCTGCACGCCAATCGATTCCGCCGAGTCCGGCCCCACCAGGCCATAGAGTTCCACCACCAGCGGCCGGGCCGCACGGCCGCGGAGTTCGGGGTCGGCGATCGAGCGCGCCAGATCCGTCAGCGCCGAGATGGCGCCCTTGAGGCCGTCCGGGTCCAAAGGTTGCTCCTGCACATCCCCCAGCACCGCTTGGAGGACCGAAGTGCCAGCGGCCAACGTCTCCGCGCGCATGGCGTCGCCCTCGGGGCCCATGGGATAGTGCAAACGCCGCAGGCTCCCGAGGAAGATCCACGCACGGTCCGCGGGCACCGCGGCGGCCCCGGGGGCGACTTGGCCCACCGCAAGCACCGCGCTGCGTACGCCGGCCGCGACGGGACCGTCTGGGTCCACACCTTGCACGAGGTCGAGCATGGTCTCAATGCGTGCGTGCAATGCGACCGGGCGGTCCTCCGCACTCAATCCACGTCCCAGGAGCTCAATCACCTCCTCCGGTGCAAGCCTCCCCCCCGCCACCGCGCGGCCCGCGGCCCGAGCCACCTCCGCGGCGGCCTCCGGGTTGAAGAGACCCAGCGGGTCGCTCCCCACTTCGGCAGGGGCGAACTCCATCAGGGTGGCCGCGCTCTGGTCCGCTCGCGCGTGGGCCTGGAAAAGCGCGTCCAGCCCAAGGGACTCCGCGGACGCGACGTCGAGGCTCGGCCAGGCCTCTGCGAACTGCTGCGTGGTTTCGAACCAGCGGCCGAAGAGCTGGAACAAGGCGCCCTGGACGCTGCGCCGAATCCCGCCGTCCGAGGCCGTGGCGGAGGCGAGGTCAGGGGCAAGCCCCCGGGCCAGGATCGGCGCCCAGTTCCGCAGCTCGAGCCGAACGATCACGCCGATCGCGGCCTTGGTGAGCGGCCGGGACGACCCGGCATTCGGCCAAGACTCAAAGTCCAAGGCGGAGCGAAGGGAGGCTTCCACGAGGCTTCGACCGGGCTCGACGGCCATTTCCCGCCGGAGCCAATCGAGTGCCTCCTCCGCCCGCTCAGCCCGCTGGGCGCGCCGCGCCGCGCTCACGCTCGGCGGAATGGCACGGCCCGCCCGGAGCAGGACCGCGTCGATCAGCATCCTGGGGTCCGAGCTCCGGCGAAGCGCCGCGGCCGCCTCAAGCGAGGGCGAATCCAAATCGAACAGCTCCGTTTGGAGCGCCGCCAAACGAGTCGACCGATCTTCGACAGGGGCCGCCCCCTCCGGACGCGGCTCACTTCCCGGCGGCCCGGCCGCCTGGACCGATGAATGGCTCCCGTACCCGGCCGGCGCCGCGATCGCGGTGGCCTGGGCGCCCAGCACACCCGCCAGGGCAACGAGCAACAGCAGCGCCCGCCCGGCGCAAGATGCGGCCCCCCATGACTCCGATCTTCCGTCAAACATCCGGCAAACAGCGCGCATGGGCGTTGTCGTCGGTGTTCTGCGGGCGGGGATCACTGATCAAATACTAGCACCGACGCTTCAGAACCGAAGCGCCGCGATCGAAGAAGCGTCGCGCACCGGTGCGAATCAGCGCGCGAGATTCCAAGTCCGACACACTTCGCGGGCCGCGTCCGCGGCGGACACTTCAGCCACGTCGATCACCACATCGGCGATGCGGTCGAAGGTCGGAGCGCGCCTCGCGCGCAGGCTCTCGAACTCTTCAACGCTGCCCGCGGCCGCCCCTGGGACGATCGCTGGCCTGACCCCACGGGCTCCGCCGGCCCCTCCAAGGGAGGCCGAATCCGCGGCCACGCGCCGAACCAAAACCCCCATCGGCGCGCGCAGCCATGCTGTCCACGCGTCCCGTACGAGAAGCTCCACGGCCCGCTCAGATTCGACGATGCCACCGCCCGTGCTGACAACGGTGGGCCTGCCCGTCCGGCCCATCTCTTGTTTCGCGCGGTTGATGGCGACGGCCAACGCCGCCGTTTCCCGCAGTCGAAACCGCCGCAGGCCGTCGCGTTCGATCACTTCAGCCGCGCTCTCCAGGCCCGCTTCTTTCGCCACCTCATCGTCGAGGTCCAGCCATCGGGCTCCGAGCTCCTCCGCGACCTTGCGACCCACCGTTGTCTTTCCGGCGCCCCGCAGCCCCACGAGCCCGAGCACGCACGGGACACCTGCTCGATCCACCAGTCCACCCCACCATTCGAAGGCGGCCCCCATGCCCTCGCGGACATGCTCCCTCAGATCTGAGTCGACGCCTGGCTCGAGCCCCACCTGGCCATAGGCCTGGCGGAAGATCATCAGGTGTTGAAGCCACGCCTGACCGAGGAACCAACCGTCCCCGGAGAGCACGCTCCCCCCCCATGCCGCGACGCGCTCGAGGAGCTCCGTGCGCTTCGGCCGATAAACCGCATCCATCGTCCACGACCCCGGTCGAACCATGGCGCGCGCCATGGGAACGCAGCCGCGGCCGTGGGTGCCGAGGGGCGTGGTGTGCACGATGAGGTCCGGCTGCAACGCGCGGTAGTCGGGGCCATCGAGCTGCACCGCCTTGATGTCGCGGCCAAGTGCCTGCCCGAGGGCCTCGGCCTTTTCCAGGCGGCGGGCGGCGACGGTCACACGCGCCCCCCCCTCGGCCAGGGCGTAGGCCGCCGCCCGCGCTGCCCCCCCGGCTCCGATCACAAGCGCGGCCGCGCCCGGGACCTCGGCCCCCGCTTGACGGAAGGAAAGCGCCACGGCTGGAGCGTCGGTATTGCGTCCCAACCAGGTTCCGCCAACGCCCGGCACGAGGGTGTTCGCAGCGCCGATCGATCGAGTGGCACCGTCGCACTCCGCCGCAAAGGACACCGCGTCCCCCTTGAACGGCGCGGTGACCGACAGCCCACACAGCCTCTCCCGCACCCGGGGGAACGCCCACAGATCACTGAGCGCGTCGGGTGCCACGGGCACGAGCATCCCATCGACCCCTGCCGCCCGGCAAGCCGCGCCATGCACCACCGGCCCGGCAGAGTGATCGATCGGTACGCCCACGACCGCCGCGATGGCCGTCTTAGGGCCCGGGGCCCCGTGGGGCCAGATGCGACGCAGTAAGGCGATGGACGGCTGTCCTGGCGCAGCGGGGACCAGATCGAAGGCGTCGAAGTCCTCTTTCCGGTCGAAGGGCGCCGCATAGACGAGGGCGGAACCAAACGCCGGGGCCAGCATGCGCGTGAAGCGCGCCACGTCGCCGGACCCAAAGGCGATCGTGGATTGACCGGGTCGCGAGCTCAGCCACTCGAGCACCGCTAGGCCATCGCTGGCACTGGCGCACGCGGGCACGAGCTTGACGAGGTCGGAGTCGCCGCGCCGGATCTCCTGCGCACGGGCCGCCGCCTCCGAGAGGGCGCTGGCCTCCGGCGCGACGCCATGGGTGGAGAGAATGACCGGGCCGCCGAGGTCCCCAACGGACCTCGCGAGGGACTCGTCCACATCCAGGTACAGGGCGCCGGCCGCACGGGCCGCCACAAGCGCATCGCGCCGGTCGGCAGGCGCCCCGTCGAATGTCCCGAACCCCTCCCTGCCGTGGAGAGCCGCGATCACGGGCCGCCCCGCAGCGTTGAGAATCTCCCGTAGCGCGGCGGGATCACGGACGAGTTCCTCCGCGATGAAGTCCAATCGAACTTCGACCACGTCCGAACCGCGATGGACCCGGCCCTCGAGCGCATGGGCCAGCCCCGCCAGGCTGCGCGGAAGCAGCGAAACGACGAGGGGGCCATTGACCGTTGGCATCGTCATCGATCCTCGAGCATGCCCCGCGCCGCGGCGAGGATCTCGGCGTACAGACGTTCGTTCAGGTCCCCGCGGAGCGCCTCCACATGCTCCGCGAGCAGGGCCTCATCGCCCCTCGCGAGGGCCCCCGTGAGGGCCAGCGCTCCCGGCTGGGCGGACACGTTGCGCGCCGCGCTCTGGGCGAGCTTCCCGTAGGCCGCGCGCAGCGCCTGCGCCTCCCCAGGGGATTCCGCCAGCGCCGCCGCGGCACGGTCGACGAGGGTCGCCACGCCGGTCGCGACCATCGTGGCCAGGGCGTGATAGCGTAGCTTCACGCTCTCGGGGCTCGATCCCTTCGGTAGCTCCAAGACATCCCCGCCAAGGGCCTCCACAATCGACCGGGCCAGCGCCAGCGACCGTGCGCCGCTGGACTCAATGGCAAAGGGCATCCCGCCGAACGGATGAACCCCGGGTACGGGCACGCGGGGCACTGCCACCAACGGGTGGATGGAGCCGAGTTCAAACCGCGCGGCCGCGCCCGCGCCCATGGCCCGGGCTCCTGTGCGCGCTCCGCCCGTATGGAAGATCGCTGGCCGAGCGTCCCGGGGAACGGCCTCGGCGACCTGCCCTGCAACGAGCCCCGCGGCGTCGTCGGACACGGCCAGAATGACCGCGTGCAGCGAACCGAACTGATGGAGCCCATCCGCCCATTGGATGCCCGTCTCCTGGGCCAGCTCCCGGGCTCGATCGCTCCGACGGCCCCATAGATAGATGTCGCATGGGGCGCCGCCCAGGACCCTCGCGAATCCCGAAGCGACGGCGCCGGTCCCGACAATGCCGATGCGCATGGCCGCCAGGTCCTCACCCATGAAGTCGTCCATCAAGTCGCTCACGTCGTAAAGAGAACCCCGGCGCGTGTGGCCTTGAGAACCGCCAAGTAACGGATCCCGAGGGAAAGCGACGCCGCCTCTTTCGCGATGTCCTCGGCCGCGCGTTGGGCGCCACCGGTGCGCCGGTCGAAGAGGCCGAAGAGGCTCGATCCGCTGCCGGCGAGGCGCATGTGCTGGAAGCCGAGATCGTCGAGCAGTTCGAACCCTGTCTCTTATACACATCTCCGAG
>CAJXRJ010000493.1 GCA_913058555.1 uncultured bacterium | reverse complement strand
CGAGATCATGCCTAGTCTCGTGGGCTCGGAGATGTGTATAAGAGACAGACCCACTGGCGTGAAGACGCAGGTCGTTTGCTCCCACGGACAGCGAACCAAGGGCCCGAAGGCGTCCGTCGCGGCCGCTGGAATTGGCAACGGCAGGGCCACACTCAGGGGAGCCGACGCGGGGCTCCAAGGGGATCGCGTCGATCCCCGCGGAAGAAGCCAAGAACACTTCGCTGTCGTCAGACCGCATCGTGAGGTTCGCGAAACGGTGGCCGGGGTCGGCCTCGAAGTGCGCCAGCGTCCACGTTTGGCCCGCGTCCCGCGACACCCACATGTTCGCCCAAGTATCCGAAACCGAGGAGTCCCAATCCCAACGCACGACGAGATCGGGGTCCACTGACCCCAAGGCCAGGGCGTTCGTCGAGACACTGGGTGTGGCCGGGGACGCGGTCGACAGTCCGTCGTCGCTGCGCTGCATCGGCGAGGCCTGATCCAAGGCCATCATCAGCCGCCTCGCCGTTCGGCGTGAACCCGCAAGCCGCGCGCGGGAGTCGTTCGAAACGGCGGGCTGGTGCTGGAAGGTCCCGCCCAGGTTGTCACTCCAGTAGGCACCCCAGCGGATCTGGAAGCCGCTCTGGAAGCCCGCGAGGAGCGCGATACGCGGTGCAGCCGTGCCCTCGAGGATGTGCAGGTCAATGACCGTGCTACCCGGGATCGAGTGCAGCGCCCAGGTCGCCCCCGCATCCTCCGATACCGCTAGCGCGGCAGTACCCGCGGACGAGCTGGGTGCAATGATCGCCAGGATCAGATTCGGGTTGGCCTCGCTAATCACGAGGTTCGTGACCGTGCAAAGGCTCGGCACCACGACTTGGAGCGGGAGCAAGCTCCAACCCGCCCCATCGCGGACCGCGATTCCCGCGCCCCGGTCGATGATTCCGCCGTTGACTCCGTTGAGCACGCATCCGGCGACGTACAGCGAACCATGGGCGTCGATGTCGAAGTCGTAGAGCTCCAGCCAAGCGCGATCGAAGGACACCAGGGACCAGCTCGCGCCGCCATCCCAGGTCTCGTACAGAACGCGTCCGACGTTGCCCAGCCGCGCGACGAGGTGATCGCGGTCGGTGGGATCGACGAGGACCTTCTCGATGCCGATCGGATACGGCCCCATGTCAGCGAGGAAAAAGTCGCCGCCAGCGGATGCCCGGGCGAGCACGCCGTGCCCCGACGAGCCGAGCAGGAGGCGCCCTTGGGCGCCCACGGTGAAGGCCGCTGATTCCAGGGCGGCGGTGGTGGGCGGCGCCCCGGGCAAGTCGCTCCAGGTGGCACCGCCATCGACGGATTCGTGGGCCGACACGAAGGCCCCGTCCAACGCCACGAGGTGTTCTTGCGCTGCGGAGTCCACCGCCAGGCCACGGAGTTGAATCTCGGGCAGGGTCTCCGTCCAAGTGAGTCCTTGATCGACGCTGCGCCAAAGCCCCTTGGGCGCCCCACTGTTGACGCCCACGGAGACACTCGCGCCAGTGAGCGCCGCGATCGGTGGGCCGAATGCTGGGCTCGATAGCGCGACCGGTCCGGCGGCGGCGACCCAACTCGCGCCGCCGTCCGTCGTCCAGTGCAGGCGGAAGTCGCGACCGATCACAAGCGCTTCGTCCGCGCGAGTGGGGTGAACCACGATGTCCCGTTGGGTCGTGTTCGAGAGGGCGGCCGCGGTGCGCGTCCAATTCTGGCCGGCATCGTCCGTCCGCCAAACCCCATTGCCCTCCACGGCCCAGGCCCTGCCCGCGGCCGCAGGTGACGCGGCGATCGCTTCGATGATCCCGGATGCCGGCGGGGGCAGCGGAGCCTCCACCCAGCTCGTGCCCGCATCCGCGCTGCGCCAGACGCTCGTATCCGTCCGCACGAAGAGCACGCCCGCTGCGTCAAAGGAGTAGCCGTCACCCAGCCCTGGCAGGCCCTGGCTGATATCGGCGAAGGTGGCGCCCCCGTCCGAGGAGCGCCTCAGGAAGCTGGTCGAAGAGGTGCGCGTCGCCGCCAGCACCAAGTCCGCGTTCACGGGCGAGGCGAGGAGCTCCTTGGCGGCTCCGCCCTTCGGCCCAATGCGGGTGACCTGCGCAGAAGCGATGGCCGGGGCAAGCAAGGGCAGGGCCGCCCACGCCCCAAGGGCGAGTCGGAGCGTGCGGGTGGATCGTTGCTGCATGGTGGCCGTGTGGGGCTCGGGTCACGTCGCGGGATAGGCCGGCCGCGTCCGCCCCCCATTGAAATGGTGCACCGGACGCTTGCCGTTGAACACCTGGTGCCACGTGAAGCCGTTATCGATCCACGGGAAACCCATGTTGGGCCATGAGGGGGCCGCTGCGGCGAGAGATCGGGGCCAACACGGCCCCTGAAACCCTCACCCCACCTTGGGAACGAAAGTCCTAGGCAGCCCCGACCAAGGGGCGCTCGGGTTGAACCCCGAGGACGGCCTCCCCGAACAGCGCGAGGTTGCCGAGAAGCCACGAGAGCTTCCAGTGCTCGGCGGGTTGGCGGGTGACCTCAGCCAGGGCGTCGCGTTGCAGGAACTCTAGGAGCAGTGGCGACGACGTGAGGCGCGTGGTCACCGGCGAGGACCAGCGGTCGAAGGGGAGCGGGAACGACGCCTTGGGGCGCTGCACGATCTCGTCCGGGAGGACCCCGGCGAAGGCGCGGCGGAGGGCGATCTTGGACTCCATGGGCGTTCCGCCCTCGAGGTCCACACGGAACTTCTGATCCATCGGGAGGGCGTCGGCGAAGGCGCGCACGCGTTGGTCTGCGAAGGGCGTGCGGCCTTCGATGCCGTGGCGCATGGTGGCGGCGTCCAGGCGTTCGAGCAGCGACGTCAGGTTGGTGCCGCGCTGCATGCGGAGGTGTGCTTCAAGGTCGCCGGAACGGGGCCCCGACGCGAGGCGTTCGGCGGCGAACTGGGATTCCATGGCTCCGACGAGGAAGTCCGTCGACCCGGCGAACTCGGGGCGGAGGATCTCGTCCTGGGCGGCGGGCGAGACCCAGGCGCAGACCTCGAGGTGAAGTCTGCCCGGGGAGATCTCGGCGGCGGCCAAGTCCCCATGGGCGGCGAAAGCGGCGAGGACCGAGCCGTAGCCGCCGAAGAGCTCGTCGGCCCCTTCGCCGGAGAGGGCGACGATCTTGCCGGAGCTTCGGATCGCGCGGCTGATCTCGGCGATCGCGATCTCGTTGGGAGTGCTCAAGGGCGCCCCTAGGTGCTCGACGTGCTCGCGCCATCCCCGCAGGTAGGCGGCTCGGTCGATGGAAACCGCGTGGTGGTCGGTGGAGAACTTGGCCGACACGAGTCGGGCGGCCGCGGGGTCGTCCCCGATCTCCTCGCCGTTCTCCACACCCGATGCACACCAGGTGGCGAGCCCGCCGGACCTGGCAGATACGATGGACGTGATGATGGCGCTGTCGAGTCCACCTGAAAGCAAGCCGCAGAGCGGCACGTCGGCCACGAGGTGCGATTCCACGGACTCGGTGACCGTGTGGACGAGGCCCTCTTCGGAGTACGGCGCGGCGTTGACGCGGGAGCCGAAGCGCTTGCCACTCGCGACCCGCCGCGGGCCGCGCTCCGGATGGGCGACCTCGATCCGAAGCACGTCGCCCGGTTCCAAGGACCGGACGCCCTCAAAGAGGGTCCGGCCGAAGGCCGTGCGCCGACTGGTCGCCAGGTAGGTGGCCACCATCTCGGGGTCCACGGCGGTGGGCACCCCGGGAAGCGCCAGAAGGGCACGTGGCTCGCTCGCAAAGGCGAAGCCGCCGGTTTCGGTCGCGCGATAGACGAGCGGCTTCACCCCGAGGCCGTCCCGGCTGAGCCAGCACAGCCCACGCTCCGTATCCACGAACGCGAGGGCGTACATGCCGACGATTCGATCGAGGGCACCAAGCCCTTCGATGGCGAGGGCCCAGAGCATCGTCTCGGCGTCGCAGGTGGAGCGGAATCCGGTGCCGCCCGTGCGTGCCTCGACTTCCCGTCGAATCCGATTTCGAACCGCCTGGTCGTTGTAGATCTCGCCGTTGTAGACGAGCGCGAAGCGGCCGCAGGGGGTCAGCAGCGGTTGCAGGCCCAGCTCCGAGTGCGGATCGCGGACCGCGAGGCGGGTGTGGCCTAGGGCAACGTTCCTGTGGCCCCAGGTGCCCTTGCCGTCAGGCCCGCGGTGGTCCAGCAGCGCCAAGGCGCGCTGGAAGGGGGCTGCGTCCGGCGCAGCAGGCTGGCCGTCTGGGCTGATGATTCCGAGGATCCCGCACATAGGTCCGGGCTATCGACCGGACCCCCGAAAAAATTGACCCCCAGGGCCCGATTGGGCCCACGCCGGCCTAGCCGCGCTTGGGCTTTGCCACCACGAGGATGTGGAAGCCAAGGAGCGAGAGACCCGGGATCGCGCAGAGCACTCGATCGATGCGGATGAAGGCGCGGGTCAGAAGGTCCGCGCCGGGAATGAACCGGAGGATGCCGAGGTGATCGGGGAAGCCCGCGAAGGTGTAAGCGAGGACGCCGAACTTCTTCGTGAACAGGACCTCCATCCCGGACTCTTCGGTGAGGGCCACAATGCCCTTCTTCGTGAACCCCTGGTCGCCCACGTCGAAGTGCGGGCTCTTGCGGTACATGATCGCCCGGGCCAGGCGAATGATCGGGTTGTCGTTGCACGGCTCGCTCATAACGAGCAGACCGTCGTCGGAGAGCATCTCCTCGCAGGCCTTCAAGAATCCCACGTGATCCCGCATGTGATGCAGGCTGCCTTTGCAGAACACCGTGTCGAAGGCCGCATTCTGGAACGGCATGTGCTCGGCGTCGGCGGTGACGAGCTTGGCGTTGGGAACGTACTCCTCGCTGACCTTCAGCATCTCGTGGCTGATATCGAGGCCGACGGCACCGGGGCGCTCGGCCTCCAGCTCGGCCAGGAAGAAGCCGGTGCCGCACCCAATATCCAGGAGCCGCTTCGCCCCCTTCGGCGTCTGGCGGATCATCTCCGCGTGCCACTCTTCTTGGAAGCGGCGGCTGAACGCGAAGGAGTAGCGGTAGGCGTACCGTGGCGCGAGCGCCTTGTGCAGCTCGATTTGAGCCGCAGCGTTGGACTGGGCCGCTGCTTTGGGTTGAGAGGAGGTGCTCATGCGGTGCGGGAGACGACGGCCGGGAAGTCTACCCGGCTAGCCTCGGTCTGGATCCGAGACCCGCCACAGGAGACTGGCCCGGGTCCATCCCAGGAGGTCCCGGGTCCATCCCAGGAGGTCCCGGGTCCATCCCAGGAGGTCATCGGCGCCTCACCCCCAAAGTGCGGCACAGAAATTGGCGCGATTTCCTGGGGCGGAGGCGAGGGGCCGACCCGCGCGCCTCACCCCCCGCGCCGGGTTCACGCCGGGGAGCGGCGGCGCACGACGAGGATCGTCATGTCGTCGCGCTTCCCGATGGCGTCGCCGATGGGGATGGGGAAGGGCTTGTGCATGCGGCCGGTGGCGAGATCGGCGATGGTCTGGAGGCTCGCCAGGAGGGGGCCGCTGCGGAGGCACTCGACGGCCTCGTCCTCGAGCACGTTGTCGGTGAGGCCGTCGCTGCAAAGGAGAAGAGTGTCCCGGGGGCTGAGCGCGAGCTTTGGGCCCACCTGGATGACCATGCCCTCGACGCCCACGGCGCTCGACACGAAGTGTCGCTCGGGGTGGATCAAGGCCTCCCATTCGGTGAGGACCCCGGCCTGCAGGGCGTAGCCCACGGGCGAGTGGGCGGGGGTGCGGTGCTTGAGACGGCCCCGCTGGCCAAAGAGGAGGGCCTCCGCGTCTCCGGAGTGGATCGTCTGGACCTGTCTCTTATACACATCTGACGCTG
>CAJXRJ010000492.1 GCA_913058555.1 uncultured bacterium | reverse complement strand
TGAAGCGCACGTCGTGCTGGTTGAAAAGCTGCCGCGGGCCTTCCGCCTGATAGCTCTTCGGGCGACCGAACCGATAGAGGAGGTCACCGCCTTTGCCGTGGGCGCCGCCCTTCGACGTGCGCGCCTGTTCTGTCGTGGTCGAGTGGTCGATCAGCCACACCTCGCTCGCCTCGCGCACGCTGATGGCGACCAGGTCACGGCCCGGGTGGTAGTCGATCGCGTTGGTGTGCATCCAGTCCTTGCGTGCTTCCGGACCGTCGTCTTCGTCCTCATCCTCGTCGTCCTCTCCACCGAGGTACCCGAGCCCACGGAGCTTGTCGTCCGCAGCGGCCTCAGCTTCGAGCTCCTCGGCGGTCTTCGGTCGCTCGAGAACGTCGAAGTTCACGTCGATGCGGTGGGGATTCATCGCGGGATCGCCGAAGTTCGGCATGAACTTATCGCGGTCCTGCACGAGGTGGTCGAAGGAGTGCCACTCCCACACGACCTCAGCGCCGTCCTTGCCCTTCGGAGCCAGCTCGATGATGGCGTCCGGCCAAAGGCCATCCTTCGCCGTGTGTTCTTTGTCCCGTCCAGCGCGCATGGCGTCCTCGCGGGAGACTCCCTCCCAGATGATCGCCAGCACATGACCATTCGGCATCGGCGCGATGTCGTGGTGGTGCCTCCACTTGTCGCTCGCCATGGGGTAGTCCCAAAGGAGCTCTCCGTCCCAGGCGATCCGCTGGATGCGACCCCCTTCGCCGCCGCCACGGAAGGGCGAATCGCCCCGGTCCTTGGCGCAGCGAAGGATGCTGCCGTCGGCCAGCAGGTACGCCGAGTTCCCCGGCATGAACTGGCTTGGCCAGGTGTGCACGGTTTCGCCGGACTTGTCGACGAGGTAGGTTTTCTTCGACTGAAGGGGCGTGAAGAGCGTGAACCCCGCGTCGGCATTCTCCGCGGCGTGACGCAGCCCGCGGGGTGGGCCCTCTTGGGGCCGAGCATTCTCGCCGCCGGGCGGCGGGCCGCCAGGGCCGCCAGGGGGCGGAGCGTCCTGGGCCAGGAGGGGAGCCATGCTCAGGGAAGCCGCAAGGGCGGCGTAGCGAAGGATCGTCGTTCGGTTGCGCAGTCTCATCAACTGGAAGGTAACGGGAACTCCCCAAGCGCAGCACCCCAGCTCTCATTCGATCCTCACAGGCACGGCGTGGCAGCGCCAGGAATGCAGGAACCAGGTTGGCCGCATCCCCAACGGGGTGCGGCCAACCTGGCCCCTACTCTTCGGGTCAAGCCCGATCAGATGCTGTCGAGGCCCCAGATGAAGGGGCGGATCGGCAGGGACGGCATGGAGGTTCCCGTCTGGGATTCCACCACGTCCGTCACGCGGCGGTCGCCGCGGGGCGGGCAAAGAGCCAGGAGGATCTCGTGATCGGTCAGTCGGATCGTGCCGCCCTCACCGGTCAGGTCCACCGTGTTCTCGCTGGTGGCCTCCACCGTCACCGAGTCCGGAGTCGCCGCGTCGAAGACACGAGCGATGGCTTCGGTGCTGCCGAGCTTCGCCATGGCCAGGATGCCCGTGGCGCCCCGGGCCTTGACGAACTCAAAGAACGCCGAGTAGTCCGCGCCCGTGGGCGGAACCATCATGAAGAGGCGCTCGTGCACCAGGCGGTTGGCGTGCCACAGCTTCGACACGATCGGAAGTACGGAATCCGGCTCGCCAGACCACTCGTGAATGACCTGGCCGAGATCCTCGCCCCGGTTCATGCACGCATAGCCCGTCACCTGGCCCTCTTTCTCGCACACGAACACCTGCATGCCAGGCACGTTGAGCATCGTACGCGTCTCCTCCAGGGTCCGGTCGACCCGTGCGGAGTGGAGGCAATACAACTCATGCACAGCCTCTGCATCGTTCGCCCGCAGGGTCCGGACGCCAACCGGCTCGGGCAAAAGGAACGCCATCGTCTCGTCAACGACGTAGATCGTCTCTGATCCGAAGGGGACCCAGCCGCGCTCTTGATACCACGCAGGATCGTCCGCCCAGAGCAGGCTAAAAGCGGCGCCCTCCGCAGCGGCCTTCGACGTGGCGAGGTTGAGCACCTCCGTCCCAAGGCCCTTGCCCCGGCACTCCTCCCGCGTCGCCACGGAGCCCACCACCGACACGGGGACTTCCATGCCGCCGGTCAGGAGCGTGCGCGCGAGCCAGGCGCAGGTTGAAGCGACCTCATCGTCCACCTCGAGGGTCTCGATTTGGCCGGCCGCGTTCTCACCGAACACGAGCGGATATTCATGGGCCAGCGGGCGCCCTTCTCGGAGCACGGTCTCCATCAAGGAGAGAGCGGCGTCCTGCCTGGTCGTAGTGTTGCTTGATGTAGTCATAGGTCCAGTCATTGGCCCCCCCCGGGACCTAGTTGGGAATCGTCAGGTTGCGCCGCATTTGGCGCGGCCGCGCCGCGGCTTTGCGCTGCGCGGTAGGCTTCTAGTAGGTCACTGCCAACGAGCAGCGCTTCTTGCACGGACTCCCGGGCGCCGCGGACGGCCTCCCCGAGGGTGCGTGGGTCATCGACAGCACGGGACGCTTCGTCGAGGGCTTTAGCGCCCGCTTCGAATCGCTCGAGCAGCGCGCGAAATGCCGCGCTGCCCTCGGCTCCCGTTCTTCGAACGTCTTGGGATGGCTGAGATTGGGCGGCGCTTGACACGCTGCCCAAGGCTCCCATCTTTGGGTCGCCCATCATTGGGGTCTCTCCCAGCGGACACGGTTAGGCATAGGCAGTCTGGGCATCACAGGTAGTTAAGAAGCGATTGCTGCATGAGTCTCGCGCCAGTGGCCTGGGCGAGTTGTAGGGTTTGCTCGGCGCGCTGGAGGTCGAGGGCGACCTCCGCGAAGTCCGCGTCCTCGACGTTGGAGATCAGTCCCTCCACCGTCACCTCCAAGTCCTCGAGCCGCGTCGCGGCCACGTCGATGCGTTGGCTCGCGGCACCGAGCTTTCCAAGGCCGATCAGAAGGTCTTCTTGGCTGCGGTCCAGTTCGCCCAACCGGGCCTGGAGGCGCTTGATGATGGTCGTGCGGTCCGTGGTTTCTGGGAGCCGAAGATCAGCCACCGCCCCACGAATCGTGTCAAACAGGCCCGGGGTCCCTTGGAAGGTCGCGAGCTCGGAGCCTGAACGAACGAGGGCCGTGGTGTCGAGGTGGAGCACGGTCGACGTGGACTGGCTCTCGATCCGAAGGTCCGTTTCGGTGAAGTTCACCGGCGTGTAGGTCAAGCCGTCGATCGACACTGAGCCCGCGCCTGTCAGGGTCGTATTGAAGTCAAGCCCCGTCCACGCCGAGAGATCCACGTGCACCCTCGCTCCGTTCTCGTCCTCAACGGTCAAGTCCGCGGGGGGTGGCGTCGGAATCGCGAAAGTCGCCCCTGTGCCAACCTGAATCGTCCGCGCTGCTGCGTCAACGGTCAGGGAGCGCGTGCCGAGGATCGTGTCGTTGCTTCCGGTCAGGGCGATGCCTTCGCCCATCACACCGGTCGTTCCGTCCTGGCGAACCTCGATCTCCTCATAGCCTTGGCCCGAGTTGGCGGTCGTGCCGACGGTCAGGCCGGTGACGTCTCCCAGCTTCGTGCCCGAGTAGTCGTACTTCTCAAACACCTCGCGGCCGGTCGCGTTCAGGATCACTTCAGAGTTCCGACCCGTCAACACGCGCTGCCGGTCGTCGTTGCCGCGGTACATGACGCGCGACTCGCCGTTGACGGTTTCCTCCACGAAGGGCTGCGTGCTCGTCGCGGTTCCCGCGAAGAGGTAGCTGTCTCCGCTGCGGGTGTTCGCGATGTCGAGGAGCTGCCCTTCCAGGAGTTCGATCTGGCTGGCCACCGCTTCGCGGTCCCCCTCGTTGAGGGCACCGTTCATGCCTTGGATCATGAGCGCACGAATATCCGAGAGCACCCCGCTGCCTTCCTGAAGGCGCGCGCTCGCCTGCTCGACCTCGGGCCGGGCCGCGGACGTCGATGCGACGAAGGACTCGATGGCGCCGATCTGTCGCCGAAGCGACAGGGACACGGACGTGCCCACCGCGTCGTCCGAGGCACGCACGATTCGCTTGCCACTGGCGGCCTGCTCCTGGGCACGGATCAGCTTCGCCGTGTTGAACTGAATGCCGTCGCGCACCATGTCGAAGATGCGCCCTTGCGTGGGTCGAATGGTCATGCTGCGCCTCCCTTGACTGCGGAATCCGGCCCACGGGCCTCGCGGCCTTGTTGTGTTTCATCCATGGTTCTTCTCCACGCGCTAGACGAGCGCGAGCACCTCATCATTCAGTTGGGTCACGACCTGCAGGAACTGCGCCGCAGCGCTGTATGCCTGCTCGTACTGGATCATCTTCACGAGCTCCTCATCGACGTTGACGCCGGAGACCTCTTCTCGCTGGGACTCGAGGCTCCCCAAGAGAAAGGACTCGATCTCCTGGGCGTTGCTTGCCGACCCGATCTGGAAGCCCACATCGCCAACGACCCGGCCATAGAACTCCCCGAGCGTCCCGTCGAGCTCCGCGACGTCCGACGTCTGCACGGAGATCATGTCCAGCAACGCGCCGCTATCACCCACCGCACCCGTGGAGGACGCGGCGAAGTTCCGCGGGTCAGCGCGGATGTCATCGCGCATGTCGATCGTCGTCGCATCGGTCCCCGTCAAGAACGCATTGAGGCCGAAGGCCGTGAGCACGTCGCTCGTATCCGAATCCGCGATCACGTCGGTCGAGAAGGCGTCGCCGTCGGTGGCTCGCACTTCGCCAACGCTGAAGGACACCGAGATTCCGTCTCCCACGGCGATCGAGTTGCCCGGCGGGTAACCATCCCCTACATCGAGGGTGGCGATGATCGTTCCCGTGGAATCACGGACGGCGACCTCCAGTCCGGGCGTCGTCCCGATGGTCCCGTTTCCGATGGGCTCGAAGGTCCATTGTTCGTTGGCGGGGCCTGTGTACTGACCGGACAACTTGACGTCGACGGCCAGGTCTTGCCCCGTGTAGGTGCCCGCGCTAAGCCCCATGGGCACCAGGCCCGTGCCGCCCGTGATCTGGAACGACTCGGCGCTGCCTTCGCCCTGGGTTTGAATCGCAAGTCGGCCCCCCACGACGGCGGCCTGGAGGTTGTTCGCCGCCATGCCCGCGTCGGCGTTCAGTGCCGCTGCCACCTCTTCAGGTGTGGCTTCACCCGCCACCTGGAACCCCGCGGGGTCGATGGCCACCGAGAAGGCTCCGGCGGACCCCACAAGGTCAATGGTCGACACCCCGCCGAGCGAAAAGGGCCCCGAGAAGGAACCCACCGTGGATGCGCTGCCGCCGCCAAAGGTGCCCGCATTGTCTGGCTTGGTGTCCACCGGCCGGCCGAAGTGGAACTTCGTCCCTGAGGTCGCGTCGATGTTGATGCGGCCGAAGTTGTCGAGGCGCGCCGTGATCCCGCGCACGCTGGAGAGCTCGTCGAGCAAACCTTGTACGGTCATCCGGTCCGGCTCGATATCGATCTTCTCCGTGATGAGGGTCTCATCGCCGTCCACGAGCACGTGGACATAGAGTTCGCCGTTCTCAATGTCGAATGGGAGGTCCGCATCCCGAAGGAGCGCGTCCCCAAGCTCGCCGTCTCCGTCCAAGTCGCGCACCGCGTTGGTCGCCCGGAGCTGCGTGAAGCCGCCCTCGAGTGGCACGCCGCCGGTGTGGGCGCGGTTGACTTCCAGCACGATGGAGCGAGCGAATTGATCGAGGTCGCCGCCGATCTCCGAGGCGAACTGCTGGCTGAAGGCCACCAGGCCCGCAAGCTCTCCGCCCCGCGTCACGACCGGGCGAACGCCACCCTCCAGGTTGAGCTCAATGGCGCCGTCCGCGTTG
>CAJXRJ010000491.1 GCA_913058555.1 uncultured bacterium | reverse complement strand
CGAGATCATGCCTAGTCTCGTGGGCTCGGAGATGTGTATAAGAGACAGGATCGGTGCCGGCAAGGGGTCCCAAAGGGGATCCCCATGGGGCAGAGCGTCCCTACTCGATGAGCTCGCGCTCTTCCTCGGCCGAAACGCCGCGGGCCGCGGGGACCTCGAAGTTGCGGCCCAGGTAGACCTCACGCACCCGGGGGTCGGCGATCAGCTCGTCGGCGGTGCCCTCCCGCAGGATCTGCCCCTGGTGGATGATGTAGGCCCGGTCCGTGCTCTGGAGGGTCTCCCGCACGTTGTGGTCGGTGATCAAAATCCCAATGCCCTGCTCCCGGAGCTGCTGGATCAGGGTCTGGATCTCCTCGACGTTGATTGGGTCCACGCCGGCGAAGGGCTCGTCGAGGAGCAGGATCGAGGGGCGCGTGGCCAGGGATCGGGCCAGCTCCAGGCGCCGGCGCTCGCCGCCGGAGAGGGTGTCCGCGCGGCTGTCCGCGAGGTGGAGGAGCTCGAGCTCCGACAGCAAGCGGTCGGCCTCGACGTGGCGCTCCTTGCGGCCCAAGGACAGGGCTTCGAGCACGGCCAGCACGTTGTCCTTGACCGTCATTTGACGGAAGACGGAGGACTCCTGGGGCAGATAGCCCATGCCGAGCCGGGCTCGCTTGTACATGGGGAGCTTCGTGCAGTCCCGGCCCCCGAGCTTCACGACGCCTTCGTCGGGCGTCACGACGCCCACGGTCATGCGGAAGCTGGTGGTCTTGCCGGCGCCGTTCGGGCCCAGGAGGCCGACGATTTCGCCGGGCTCCACGTGGAAGTAGACCCCGTCGACTACGCGACGACCCTTGTAGGCCTTGACGAGCCCATCGACGACGAGGGGCGGGTGGTCATTGTTGAGGGAGTTCATCAGCGCACCCACTTCAGGCGGTAGACGTCGTGCCAGAAGGCCAGGGGCCAAACGACGAGCACCGCGCGTCCGCGGATCAGATCGCGGGACACGAGGGATGCCCCGTCGGTCGTGCTGCCAAGGGCGATGACGTCCCCGGGTGAAAACTCGTAGCGCTCGCCCAGTTCGTCGCGCAGGAAGATTTTGTCGACGGTGTTCGGGGCCCGTTCGAAGGCGGCCGAGGAGACGAACTCGCCCGACTTGGAGACGAAGATCGGGTTGTTCTCCAGGCTCAGCCTGTCCATGCTCCCCTTGCGCGAGTTGCCCCGCACGATCCGCGTTTCACCGTCGTCGCCTTTGATCTGGAACTGTTCAAAGCTCCAGTCGCGGCCATCGGAAGAGTCCTGGCTGTTGTCCCCCAGGACGAGGTACTCGCCCTCCGGGATGTACCAGGAAGTCACTTTCTGGCGCCCCGGCGTCGCCGTGTAGAAGATGTCGCGCCAGACCTTCAGGTCGTCGAAGGCCGCCTCGCCGCTGTCCACATCGATGCGCACACGCCCTTCGGCGCCCTTCGGCGCTTTGGGGATCTCAAGCGTGCAGATGTCCGCTCCGTCGACCCGGAAGGTCAGCAGGTCGTTGAGGTTCTGGACCTCCACCGACACTTCCGTACCCGCTTTGAGGCGTACCGGAGATGCGGGGGCTGCGTAGGTGCTATTCGGGCCCAGGGCGGGGTCGAGGCCCACGGCTTCAATGCGCGCGGTTTCATCCGCGGGCGCGGCAGGGCCGGGCAGGACGAATCGGAAGCGCCGATCGCCCTCTTGGATCGTGAACTGGACCTGGCGATTGCTCGCGTCGACCTCGACGTCCGCCGCCATGCGGAGGTCGGACACGCCGTACATGCCGGAGTTCTTCTCGCGCTCGGAGATCTTCGACTTGATGCTGAGGGGATAGCCGTCGAGGTAGCCGTCGCGGACGGTCTTCGTGCGCGGGAATGTGATCGAACCGGTCCTGGACCCGCACGGCGCGAGGACGCGGTCGCTGGTCTTGCGGTTCTCGATCGTCCAGTCCTTGCGCGCGGCGCCATCGGCGCTCCACTCGTTGGCGGTTTCGAGGAGCTTGAGCTGGGCATCCTGGATCGCGCGCGAGCGGCGGAGCACGTGTTCCTCGTCTTCGCCGTCCTTCTTGACGAAGAGGTCCCCGTTCTCGATGCGCAGGTGCTCGCCGGGCATGCCGACGATGCGCTTGATGAAGTTCTTTGAGCTGTCCAGCGGGTACTTGAAGACCGCGATCTCAAAGCGCTCCGGATCCCGGAAGTGGTAGCTCAGTTTGTCGACGATGACCCGGTCGAAGATGCCAGTCTCAGGGTTGCCCATGAGCGTGGGCTGCATGGACCCGGTCGGGATCTTGTAGGCCTCAAGGACGAAGTACTTGAAGAGCACGATCGTCACGATCGAGATCGTGATGGCCTCGATGTTGTCGCGCCACGGGCGAGGCCGCTCGCTCGACTTTCCGCTCTTCTTGCCGCCGCCCCCGGTCCCCGTCTTGCCCAGGGCCCGAATCGCGGTCGTCTCTGGGGCCGTGGATACGAAGGCCCCGCCGTCTACCTGGTCAGAATTCGTCACGCACGAAGGATAGCGGCGAGGGCCCCCCGTTGGACCCCGCGAACGTGATTGTTGCACCCAATCCGAACGATCAGTAGTCGTGCCCGCCTACCTCGTCGAGCCAGTCGTTCAGGCCCTGTTGGATTTCGGGCAGCGGGAGCTTGAGAAGCTCCTCGAGGGCCACCACGGACGAGGCCTCCCCCTTGCCCACGCGGGCGAGCACCGTTTCGATGGTCTCTGGGCCGAAGCCCTCGCACAGGTAGGCCACCAGGGCGTAGGCCAGCACCACGTCCTCTGGGGTCATCTCGCTGGTGTTGCGGCCGAGGGTCGCCGCCAGGCGCGTGGGCTTCACGTCGTCTAGGTAGTCCCCGGCGATCAGCATCCAGTCCGCGTAGGGGTCCTGCAGGTCGAAGTCGTATCGGGGCTCGGTCTGGTCGACGTACTCCGACACCGTGACGTGGCGGGAGTACCGCGTGCCCAGCACCATCTGGTTCACGTAGAGCCCGATGCCCTCCACCAGCCAGCCGCGCTTCGTCGTGATGCCAAAGGCCTTGTTGAGGTAGTGGACCGTGGTCTGCTTGCAGGCTTGGTCGATGCGGGCCTCCGCATTCCTTGCCCAGCAGGCGCAGCTGGCAGAGTCCGGCGTCCAGGTGCTGCCCAGGCGGTAGAAACGCTCTCGCTGGGCGTCGGAAAACCCGGGGTAGGTATCGATGAAAACCTCGCGGTCGCTTCGGCCGTCAATGAGGAGGAGCGTGAAACCGCGCGTCGGACGCAGCTTGCCTCCGACGAGACTAGGCAGGAAAGACCAAGCGGTGTGGGCCATCTCGACGACTGCATCGGCCTCTTCCTCGTCGGTGTTGGCAAGGACACGCACGCGCTTCGTTCGACGCACCGCCATCCACTCGATGTCGAGTTCTTCCTCGACCTTCCGGAGCTTCGTGTCCCCGATCTCCGGGACGCTGTCCTGGAACTTGGCAAGGTTCTTCGCGATTCCCGCGCGGCGCTTCTCTGTTTCGAGGGCCACCTCCGTCGTCCAGCGCACCTTGCCCTTGCCGCCATCCACTGCGATGTACCCGAGCAGCCCGCGGATGCGCGCGTTGTTCGGGGCGGCCTTCATGAGGTCGCGGAGCTCGGCGCTGCGTTTGATGGGGCCCAGCTCCTCTGCGAATTTCTCGATGAGGTCGACCGTTGTCTCCACCAGCGCGTCGTCGAGGGCGGCCAGCTGGGTCCCGTAGCCTTCGACGATCTCAGGCTTGCCCGGTTTGGGCGCGCGGTAGGGGCGCTTGCGAATCCACTTCTTCGCTTTCCTGTCGTAGCTGTACTTCAGGAACTTGCGGGCCGTGGCGTGCTCGGGGTCCAGCCCGAGAATCGTCTTGTAGGTCTCGTCCCGCTGTAGGAACGCCTTGTTCTTCTGGCACCACGAAGCCAAGTCCTCGAGGCCTTTCAAATGCACCTTCGCAGCGGCAGCCTTCCCTTTCGCGTAAGCGCCACCCTGAACGAGGGGTCGCGCAGATGCCGCGGACTGCGCGGCCCATGGGCTCGGTGTTTCCGTTCCCAGCTCCCCGGTGACCGGAGCCTGCACGCCGGGCCCCGCGGCAAGTGTGAGGAGTACGGAGGTGACGGCCTGGATCATCGGGCGGAGGGGGTGCTGGGCGAAAGGCCCCTGGAGGGTAACCCAGGGCCGCTGATACCGCCCCGGCTGGTTAGCCCCCCCGAGGAGGCTCTTCCCAAGGGATCAAAAATCGTGCCCACCGACCTCGTCGAGCCAGTCATTGAGGCTCGTTTGGATCTCCGGGAGCGTCATCTTCAGGAGTTCTTCCAAGGCGACGACGGACGAAGCGTCCCCGCGCCCGACGCGCCGGAGGATCGTCTCCATGGCCTTCGGGCCATGTCCCTCGCAGATGTAGGCCACCAACGCGTACGCAAGGACCACGTCCTCGGGGGACATCTCGCTTGTATTGCGCCCCAAGGTGCCCGCCAGGCGCGTGGGCTTGACGTCGTCCAGGTAGTCCCCGGCGATGGTCATCCAGTCGGCATCGGCGTCCTGGAGGTCGAAGTCGTAGCGGGGTTCGGTCTGGTCGACGTACTCCGACTTCGTCACATGGCGGCAGAGCCGCGTGCCCAGCACCATCTGGTTGACGTAAAGCCCAATGCCCTCCACGAGCCACCCTCGTTTGGTGGTGATTCCGAAGTTCGCATTGAGGAAGAAGAGCGTGGTTTGTTTGCAGGCGTGGTCGATTCGGGTTTTGACGTTGCCCGACCAGCAAGCGATGCCCCGGGTGTTGGGGATCCAAGCGCTCTCGAGGCGGCGGTTCATCTCTCGGTCCGCGTCGCTGTACCCGGGGTAGGTGTCGATGAAGGTCGAGCGATCGGTCTCGCCCTCGATGAGGTAGATCGTGAACCCCTTCGGCGTACGGCTTTTTCCGCCCACCAATCCGGGGAGGAACGACCAGGACGCATGGGACATCTTCGCCACGGCGTCGGCTTCATCCACGTTGGTGTTGGCGAGCACGCGCACACGCTCCGTCCCGCGCACCCCCGCCCAGTCGATGTCGAGGTCCTTCTCGGCCTTCAAGGCTTCACCAGCCTTGGGATCGGGAACGCTCTCTTGGACTTTGGTAAGGGCCTTCGCTGTCGCGGCCCTGCGCTCTTCCGTCTCGACGATGACCCTCGTCGTCCAGCGCAGCTTGCCTTTTCCGTCTTCGACGGCGACGTAGCCCAGGAGCTCGCGGATGCGCGCGTTGTTCGGGGCTGCCTTGAGGAGCTCACGTAGCTCAGCGCCCCGCTTGGCCGGGCCGAGCTTGTCCTCGAACTTCTTGATCAGGTCGAGGGTCGCCTTCACGAGGGCGTCGTCGAGGGCGGCGAGGCGTGTCTCGTACTCTGCGACGACGTCCTCTTTGCCGGACTTAGGGGCCCGGTAGGGCCGTTTGCGGACCCAGGCCTTGGCCTTCTTGTCGAAGCTGTACTTCAGGAACTTCCGCGCGTTGGCGTGGTCGGGAACGATCTCGATGATCGTCTTGTAGACATCGTCGCGCTGCAGGAATGCCTTGTTCTTCTGGCACCAATTGGCGAGTTCCTCGAGCCCCTCACGGTGCACCATCGATGCACCCGCTTTCTGGTCGTCGTAGCTGCCGCGCTGGGATATCGAGATCGGCGGCGTCGCCGTAGGCTCCGCGGGGGGAGCGGGGGCGGCGAGCATGGCGAGGAGAGCGACGGAAACAGCCTGAAGCATCGGGCAATGGGGGCGTTGGGTCCGTGGAGCGAGGAACCTCCAGGATACCGCACACCAGCCAATGCTGGGCTGACTGCCCGTCAGGCAGCGGAGTCGGGCCTAGCAGGCCGTTGAACAAGTCGGCTATTCAGAATGTCGTCCATCTG
>CAJXRJ010000490.1 GCA_913058555.1 uncultured bacterium | reverse complement strand
GATCTACACACTGCATATCGTCGGCAGCGTCAGATGTGTATAAGAGACAGCCCGACGACCGGCCCCGATTTCACGGGCCACGATCCATGGCCAAGACCTCAGCAGTCCAGAAGAACGAGCGTCGCCGACGCCTCGCCGCAAAGTTCAACGACCGTCGCCTCGAGTTGAAGACGATCATCAAGTCGGCGAAGACCTCGGAAGAGGAAAAGGACGAGGCCCGCGCGAAGCTGGCCAAGTTCCCTCGCAACGCCCACCCGAACCGCATTCGCAACCGCTGTAGCTTCACCGGCCGCCCCCGCGCCGTGTACCGCCGCTTCGGTGTCTGCCGGATCGTGGTGAGGGACCTTGCCCACGAGGGCAAGATCCCCGGCATGCGCAAGGCATCCTGGTGATCTAGGGAGCGCCCGGGCAACCCGGCGCGGCTCGACCAAAGAGACCCACAGAAGAAGGCCGGAAGCTCGCTGAGCTTCCGGCCTTCTTCGTGTCTGGCGTGACCCCTCCGCGATGGGAAGGGCCACGGATGGGGGCAGCGCATGGCCGCTGCCCCGTGAGACGCTTACTGGACCACCGTTCCGTCGGTCACGGTGAGCTGGGTACCGCCCGTGGCGTGGAAGCCAGAGACTTGGCTTTGGATCTCCGCGTAGGCTGCGGCTTCCTCGGCCGTCGCCATGCCGCCCGGAAGCGTCGGGAGCAGGAGCGAGCTGTGGTTGCCCTCGATGAAACGAACGGCCACTTGGAGCCCGCCCGCGTTCATCACGGTGGCGCTCGTGCCGGTGAGGCCCAGGGCGGTGATCAGGGGCTCCGTGCCCGCGAATGGGGCGCCAGGGACGCTGTTCGGGATCACGAGGTCGGGGCTCGACATGTTCGCCCCGCCGCCCACGATCTCTGTCAGGTAGACAGGGGTTCCGGCCCCGCCGATCAGGCCCGCATAGTTGATCGGGTCGGCCGTGTCGACGATCGTTTGCGCGGCGCTCAGGAACTGCGAGTACGCGGGCGTCCCGGGCTCCACCCCGGAGGCGCTCAGGCCAGCTTGGATCCCCGGGCCGAAGGCGAAGGAGCCGTCGAGCAGGTAGGGGATGGAGCTTCCCGGCATCGCAAGGGTGGCCGCGACCAGATCGGGCGAGAGCCCGACGAAGCCGGTGCCGACGATGCCGCCGAGGGAGTGCCCGATGAAGTGGACTTGGGTCTCGTCGATGCGGTCAGCGCCCATGATCATCAGGTCCCCAAGGGAGGCCTTCAGGTTCAAGAGGTCGGCGACGCCCTGGCGGATGTTGTCCCGGGAGACGGCCACGTTGGACAGGTTGATGAAGTGCGCACCGGAGGGATCCGCGTTGCCATCAGGCCCCGGAGCCAGGCCCGCGTCGAGGAGATCGAGACCGAAGGTGCGCTCCCAAAGGTCGCCGTTTTGGCTGTAGCCAGCGAAGATGCTACCGCCGCTCGGCAGGAGCTCGCCGTCGGCGACACCGTGCAGGGGCAGGTCGATGGCAACGCAGGCGAGGCCTGCCGCTGCGAGGGTCTCCGCCACGAAGAGCATCGCGGAGCGGTTGCCGCCGACGCCGTGCTGGAAGATCACCACGGGGTAGCCATTCGGCGGCATGCCCGCCATGGGCGGAACCGACACGAGAAGCGGCACCTGCTGGCTGCTGGTGGCCTCCGGCAGCGGGTTCACGCGGGTCAGGTTCCGGTCGGTGGTGAGGTTACCAAACGGTGCGTAGCGGGACTGCCACGGCGTCGTGAGGGGCGCGGTGTCGTTGGTCAGTCCGTTGAAGGCACCGGTGTTGGCGCCCTGGGTCAGGTAGTAGGGCGACACGAAAACGCCGTTGAAGACCTCAGCGAGGCCTACGCCTCCGCCGAGCAACTCGCTCGCGGTGCCGATGCCGGGGTTGACCGCGATCAGGCGGGCTTCGGCGGGGGATTCGGGGTCGGGCGCGGTGTCGCCTCCGCAGGTCCCGAGCTGGGCGCACAGGTTGTCGATGATCGCCTGCTCAAGGCCGTTGGCGATGCCGGAGATCACGCCGAGGGCCGCGCCGACCGACTGGGTCGTGAAGGTGAACGACACGGCGACTTCCGCCTTTGGGTTGCCCGTGAAGATCTCGTAGCCGTCTTGCTGCGCGAGCACGAGCGCCTGGAGCGCTGCGAGGCTCGGGGGCGTGGACCCTCCGAGGTTCTCCGTGGAGGCGAAGCGATAGGTCGCGTCCCGGTCGATCGCCACGCCGTCGACGTCGAGGACCTCGTTCGTCACCGCGACCATGTAGACGTTGTTTGCACCGGGCTGGCTCGCGGCGAAGGGCACGAGGGGCTGAATGCGGATGGCGGAACCACCCGGGTACTCCATCGCAACTTCGACGGAGTAATCCACTCCGGCCACCAGCTCGGCGTCCACCGTGACGACTTCGCCGCCCACGGGCACGCTCGGGTCAGCGGTCACTTCGAAAACACGTACCGAGTCGCCACCGATCACGCTCGTGGGGTCCACACCCCGTGAGAACTCCACCACGATGGGGGCCACGGTGGACCAGCCATCGACGGTGCTCAGTGCGATCAGGGGATCCGATCCATTCGAGGGGTCTGCGATCGGTGGGTTGAGCGTCAGGTCCAGGGAGTCCGCGAAGAGCAAGTCGTTGGGCAGCGGGATGTCGCCGGTCGAGGGCGAGTAGCGCGCGACCGTTGGGGTGCGGATCTGGCTCTGGGGATCGTCGTCGTCAGAACAGGCGGCCGCCAGGAATGCGAGGCCAACTAAGAGGCCGCGGCCGATACTTCGGTCGAGGTTCCAGGAGCTTTGGGTCATGGGCATGGGGATTCTGGCTGCGGTGGAGCCGCTCTGCGGGGGGGGGCCGGATGCCTCCGGCGTATCGCGTCAGTCTATCAAGAAGGCCCGATTCCCCGTTATCGAGGGCCCCCTGAAGCGAGCCCCCAAGGGGCCCGCGCCGCCCGTCCCCCAAAAAATGCGGCCGGGGGGGCGGCAACGGCGTTGCCCGTGCCGTCCAAGTGGATAGGCTCCACCTATGCACGGTTTCTCGACGATCCGCTCGGCGCCACCGCTCCCAGAGCTTGCAGTCCCCAGGCCCCTATCTAGCGCCAGGTACGGCCGCTGGCGCCTGACGGCATTGTCAGCTGGTGCCGCGATGATGTTGCTCGCGTGCTGCGCCAAGTCCGAAGGTCCGGTGGTGGACACCCCCGTCGCGACGGATGAGCCCAAGGTGACGAAGGACGGTACGCCGATCCACGGATACGAGATCGTGAAGGCGTATCCCCACGACACGGGGGCCTACACCCAGGGATTGCTCATCGTGGACGGGGTGCTGTACGAATCCACCGGGCGCCTCGGAGAATCCTCCGTGCGTATCGTCGACCTCGAGACGGGCAAGCCGGAGAAGGTGCGACCCATCTCTTCGAGCCTGTTCGGCGAAGGTCTCGCGGCCGTGGGAGGTGTGCTTTACCAGATCACTTGGAAGGCCGGCCGCGCCCTGGTCTTTGACCGGGAGACGCTGCGTCCGCTGGAGTACGAGTACCGCTACGACGGAGAGGGATGGGGGCTCACGACCTCGCCCGAGGGGCTTGTGATGAGCGACGGAACCACCGACGTGATTCAATTCCTCAACCCGAAGGGCTTCAAGGTCCTTCGGACGATCGAGGTCTCGGATGGTGGGCGCCCCGTGTACGACCTCAACGAGCTCGAGTGGATCAACGGCGAGATCTGGGCCAACGTCTGGAAGTCGGACCGCGTCGCGCGCATCGACCCGGAGACGGGCAAGGTCCTCGCGTGGATCGACTTCAGCGGCCTGCTCGGGGGCCTGCGGGTGGGATCCCCTACGGAGGACGTCCTGAACGGGATTGCCTACGACGCGGACACTGGGAACATCTACGTGACGGGGAAGCGCTGGCCGCGGCTCTTCCACGTGCGCATCGTCGACTAAGGAAGCGGCGGAGTCGGGAGATCGCGCACTCGGGGCCCTGGGGGAGGATCTTGGATTCCGCCGGAGCCCCCGCGTCCAGCCTGTGGCGCATGGACGCTCCCAGGGACCGGAGACGGTTCCTGGCGCCCGTGCCGGCCCTCCGACCCAAGGTGAGGCACGGTGAGAGCGGGAACCCGCTATCATTGCTGCGGACCGGACGGACGCCGTCCGCATAGGGGACTGCCATCCCCTTGGGGCCCCCCGATGCTTTCGGAGGGCAGGTCAACCCCCTCCAAATCGCTCCATTCGGGTCACTCGTTCCGAGTCACCCGCCCACTGCCATGAAGTACGTTTTCCCAAGCGCCGCTGCGGCGCTCCTTGTCGCGTCCTCGAGCGCGCAAGTGTCGTCGTTCTGCGTTGCCGCCACCAACAGCACCGGCTCGTCGGCTGCGATTGCTGCAACGGGCAGCCTCGACGTCGCAAGCAACTCCCTCACGCTGGACTGCACGAACCTGCCCGACCGGACGTTTGGGGCGTTCATGGTCGATACTGCTACGGGCGCCCCGATGACCCCGGCGGGCAGCATCGGCAACCTCTGCCTCACGGGATCCTCAAGCCTCTTCCTTGGGGCTAGCATCCAGCAGGCGAGCGGCGGGGCCGTGACGTTCACGCCGAACCTCGCCAGCCTGCCCCTGTCATCCGGGGGCACCGCCGCGATGCCCGGCGACACGCTGCACTTCCAGTACTGGTATCGCGACGTGACGTCGACCGGCGGCGCCACCTCCAACTTCACGGACGGTGTGAGCGTGGAGTTCGCGCCCAGTTTCGCCTCGGGGATCTTCCCGCTCTTCGACGACTCCAGCGCGGCAACCGGCTCGCGCTGCACGGCCTGTCACTCGGGCTCTTCACCCAGCGGTGCCTTGGACCTCTCCGGAACGAGCGCGTCCGCCGTGTACTCTCGTCTGGTGAATGTCTCCGTGATGGGGTCGAACTGCTCCTCCGGCGGTTCCCTGCGGGTGAGTCCCGGGGATCCGGACTCGAGTCTGCTCTGGCAGCTCGCCTCTGGCTCCGTCACCTGCGGGTCCACGATGACGTTCGCCAATACGAGCGATGTGGACCGCCTGCGCGCATGGATCGCGGCGGGTGCCCCGAACAACTGAGACCCGAACCACTGAGTCTCGATCCGATGTCTTCGAATCGCGCTTCCCTCGCTCCGGTAGAGTGGGGGGGCGCGATCGCTCATCCGCCGCTTTCCCAGCTCTGTCGCTGGGGCCGGCGCTGCGCTCAACGGCAATCACACCATGGACGCTGAGTCTGGCAAACAAGAAGGGGATAGTGGCGCTGGCGGCGACTCCGGTAGCTACGACCTCACGCTACCTGAGTCGGCCTTTGCCGAACTCTCAGGCGACGGACCCGCATCGGAGCCGGGCGGCACGGTGCCGCTCCCCAAACGCATGCCCAAGCTCGAGCCCGCGACGGAGGCGCCGGAGATCGCGGATGTCACGGTGTCCGAGCTCCTCGGGCGGGGGGGGCAAGGCGTGGTCTTCCGCGGCTTCCAGGAGTTCCTCCAGCGGGACGTCGCGGTCAAGGTGCTGCACCGATCGGTCGACCGGGACCTGGCGCGGTTCCAGAAGGAAGCGACCCTCCTAGCCAGCCTCCAGCATCCCAACATCGTGGCCTGTTATCAGGCTGGCGTGGGGGAGGACGGTGAGTGCTACATGGTGCTCGAGTTCGTCAATGGCCCCGACCTCTTCCAGTACGTCAAGTCCCACGGGGCGCTCGACGAGGACACGGCGTTGGCGCTGGCCTCGGACGTGGCGCAGGGGCTCCAGCACGGCTACGAGCACAGCTCGCGCATGATTCACCGGGATGTGAAGCCGCAGAACATCCTGATCCAAACGAGGGACACGGGGCCCGGGCCGCGCCTGCGCGCGAAGGTCGTGGACCTGGGACTTGCGCGGTGCCTCGA
>CAJXRJ010000489.1 GCA_913058555.1 uncultured bacterium | reverse complement strand
CGGCGCGCCGTCTTCCGTCGGATCTGGGTGGCCCTCCATGGGGTCATCGTAGCGCGCTGTCGAAGGGTCTGGCGCCGCCCCACGGCGATCGCCTAGAGCCTTTCGGTGATGGCTGCCACGGCGGAGCGCCAGCGCTGGTCGCCCCGTCCGGCGATCCGTACCCATGGGCGCGAGCGGCGGTCGAGCTCCGATTCCAGCCATTCGTAGTGCCTTGTCCCTTGGCCTTGGCGGTACCGAACGGAGTCGGGCTGCCAATCGAGATCGGGGGACGTGAGCAGGGTCAGGGCCGGCGCTTCGGCGTCTGCGAGGGCGAGGACTTGGTCGTCGACGGCGCCGAAGAGCTCCCGGGACCAAAGGACCGTCGTGAGGGCGTCCGTGTCGAGAAAGAGAATCGGGCCGGCGCCCGGTGCGAGGGCCTCTGCGGAAGCACGGTGCCCCCGCGCGATGATCGGCATGTCTTCCGGGGCGACCGGGCGCACGTCGTCCTGGGTAGCGTTGCCAGCGCGTTCGAGCCAGGTGCGCGCGTACTCAGGAACCCAGAGCGTTCCGAATTGCTCTGCGAGCTTCGCAGCGAGTGTGGTCTTCCCGGAGGACTCTGGCCCCACGATGTGGACGCGCTTCTGAAAGTACGGGCGGCAGGGTCCGGGAAGCTGGTCCCAGTGGAGCGCTGGGTCCTTTCGGATCGCGGTGGCGTTCACTCCTGCGGAGGGTCCCGACGTTCGGTCCATCGGAACGAACACGGCCCCGAGCTCGGTGGCGAGCCGCGCCCCATAGTCCTCGCCGGCGAAGACGTGGGTGGGGGGGGATGGCAAGAGGGCCAGCAGGCTCGCACGCCAGAGGGGCCAGAAGTCAGGGTGCTCCGACGGATCGCTCGGAAGCTCCTCGGTCAAATGCAGCACGGAGCACGTGGGGAAGAGTTCCTTCACCCAGCGCACGCGCAGCTCGCCGGGAATCGGCTCAGTGGGGAGCGAGCCGACCACGACCGAAACGTCGCCGCAGAACTCGCCCGCAAAGCGCACGAGGTCCACGTGTCCCTGGGTGGGTGGCATGAACTTGCCGAGGACGAGGCCGTGGGTCATAGCTCTTGCAGCGCGCCGCGCACCAGGGATCGTAGCTCTTGGGCGGTGGGGGGAAGGCCGAGGGCGCCGTCCGTCAGCCGCGCCGCTTCGTGGACTGCGAAGGTCAGGTCAGTGGCGAGGAACAGGTCGCCGGATCGCGGAAGTCGCAGCTCTCCGGGGTTCTGGCGGGCGGTGGTCGCTGCGAGGGCCACCGCCACGTCGAGGTCGCCATGGGACGCTTGGCGCGGAGGCCAAGTGGAAGCGCGCCCCATGGCCACGCCCTCCGCGGCCATGGCATCGAAGAGCTGGGCGCCGGTGGCGGAGACGGCGCGGGCGATGTTCGTGGATCGCGCGGGGGCGTGGGGCGGCGCCTGGATCAGCCCCGCCATGGCCCGGGCTGCGGCGCCCACGGGGGTCACGTCGAAACGTCGGTCGTCGAGGTCGATGGGCCACGTGCCGAGGCGCGCGAGTCCGCGGATGACCCGGCTGAGTTGATCTCTGGGCGGCGCGCCGCTCCGTGGCGCCCCGGTGAGCAGGCCGAGGCGGGCGATCGTTCCGGGGAGTTGCGCAAGCCCGACGGCAGCTTCGGCGACCCACTTGCTCTGGGCGTATCCGCCGTGCACGCGCCGCGCTGCCGCCAGGTCGTGGTCACTGTGGATGATCCGTGGGGATGTATCCGCTTCCCCAAAGTGCGGCTCCCCCTCGGCGAAGACCGAGAGACTCGACGCGTGGTGGAACTCGGCGCCGAGATCCCGTGCGAGGCGCAGGGCGCGGGCGGTCCCGGCCACGTTGATGTCTGCCAGCTCCCCGTAGCCCGCGGCGAGGTGAACGGAGCCGGCGAGGTGCACGACGGCGGTGACTCCGGCAAGGGCATCTCTATCGGTGGCGCCGATGCCGAGACCGTCGAGGGTCACGTCGCCGCGCAGGGCGAAGAGCTCTGGATGCTGCAGGCCCGTCGCCGCCCCCAGGCGCGCCTCCGCGCTCGCTTGGTCAGCCGCGCGCACCAACGCCAGCACCCGCCGCCCGTGGCTGAGCAGCTCGTCGATGAGCCACGGCCCGACGAGGCCCGTCGACCCGGTGAGGAGCACCGTTCCTGGGCCTCCGTGACTCTGGGCGTCCGCGAAGCGGTTGCCCGGTTGGTTGCCCGGTTGGCTGGCCGGTTGGGTGTGCGGTTGGCTGGCCAGTTCGATGCCCACCGCATGGAGTGCGGTCACGGCCCGGCGACGAAGCTCGTCCACGGACGCTGGGGTCGCGACGTGCCGGAAGAGGTCGCCGAGTCTCGGACAGGTCGAGAGGTCGGCGGGCTCCAGGACCACGCCGCGCCGCGCCGCTTCCACGCTCAGCTCAAGGGCCCGCACCGAGTCGCCGCCGCGCTCCTCAAAGTCGTCGTCGTCGGTCACCGCGTCGAGCTGGAACACCACCTTCCAGGCTTGGGCGAGCGGGTGATCCACGGCTGCCACGCGGGCGGCCGCCGGACGGCTTCTTTCCCTGCGGGTCTTTTCTTTTCGAGCCAAGGCTCCGTGATCGACCTTGCCGTTCGCCAGGCGTGGAAGCTCCGCCACCGGCTCGATGAAGCTCGGTCGTTTCCATGTTTCCAGCCGCTCGGCGCACCAAGCGGCGAGCGGCTTCGCGGCCAGGTCCACGGGGCGGACGAACGCGCCGACGGCGTCCCGGGTCACCGTCACCGCGGCTTCCATGACGCCAGGGTGCCGCATGAGCACGCGCTCCAGCTCCTCTGGCTCGAAGCGTTTGCCCCGCACCTGCACCTGGCGGTCCACTCGGCCCAAGAACGTGAAGGTCCCATCGGGTTCCCTGCGGACGAGGTCTCCGGTGCGGTAGAAGCGCGACTCTTCCACCACGGTGAAACTCGATGCGCTGAGCTCGGGATGGTCGAGGTAGCTGAGGGCAACACCCACGCCGCCGATCAGGAGCTCGCCTTGGTCCGCGCTCGATCCTTCGAATCGAAAGACCGTGCCGTCGATCGGGCGGCCGATGCTCGCCGCGTCCGTGGCGTCCCGAGTGACGTGTTCGATGCTCGCGCAGACCGTGGTCTCCGTGGGACCGTAGACGTTGAGCACACGCACCGATTCGGCGGCTCGCCGCAGCGCGGAGCGATCAGCCACTTCGCCTCCGACGATGATCGTGCGAAGGGTCTCGGGGATGCCGTGGGCGAGCAGGGCGCCGAGCTGGGACGGGGGCAGGTCGATGTGGGTCAGGCGCTCGGCCCCTGCCGCGAGGGGCAGGGCTGGACCGCCCTCGGGGAGAATGACGAGGGTCGCGCCGGCCACGAGGGGCACGAGCACGTCGGAGAACGACGCGTCGAAGTGGGATGCGAGGGCCCACGACGTGCGGTCCTTCGGCGAAACGAGGAAGGCCGCGATTTGCGCCTCGGCGAGCGGCAACAGGCCGCGGTGGGGGAGGATCGCGCCCTTGGGCTCGCCGGAGGAGCCCGAGGTGAAGCAGATGTAGGCGGGGCTCAGCGGGGTCAACGGCGTCGGTGCGCGACCGATGGGCTTCCCATCGCGCCAGGGTGCGCCGTCCGTTCGGTCCAAGGAGAGCACCGGCGCGACGCGTCCCGCCAGGGCGGCCCCGGCCCGCGCCGGAAGATCCGGCGCCATGGGCACGAAGATGGCGCCCAGGTGCCACGCGCCGAGCAGACACTCGACGAAAGGCATGCCGCGTCCGCCCGCGAAGAGCACCTTGGAGCCCTGAACGGCGCCGTGCTCGGCGAGCCAGCCCGCGGCCAGGGCGGCGCGGTTCGTGAGCTCGATCCAAGTGCACGGTGGCTCCCCACGGGCTTCGATGGCGACGCCGTCGGGATTGCGCCGAGCGTGCCCTTCGATCGCACGCAGGATCGGGCTGGTCATAGGCCGTAGGCCTCCCCGATCCAGGCCGCGGACATGCAGGCCATGAGCGCGGGCTCCCACGCGGTGCGAACGGGGGCGCTCGCGCCCTGGAGGGATTGAATGGTTTGCCTCACCGCCTCCCGGTCAAAGAGGCCCGCGGGAGCGAAGGCGCCAAGATCCAGCTGCCCTCCCAGGAAGGCGGCGTACCCGGGGCCCGCGGGGGCCGGCGCGAGGAAGGGGTGCTTTTGGCGCGTGCGAACGTTGTCGGGAACGACGCCTTCGAGCGCGTCCCGGAGCAGGGACTTCGGGACGCCGCCCCGGAGTCGGCGCTCGGCGGATGTCCGGCGGGCCGCCGCGATGACGTTGGTGTCCAAGAATGGAAGCCGGCCCTCCACCCCGTGGCGCAGCTCCATGCCGTCGCCAAGGGTTTTCAGGATGTAGCCCGCGAGCGCCGAGCGGCACCACGTTTCCGCCGACCGCGTCGCGGCGGAGGATGGGCTGGGCGGGGCGGCCTCGTAGTGCCTGGCAAGGGCGCCGACGGGGTCTCGTGATTCGATGTCCCGGCGTACTTCTTCCTGAAGGAGCGTCCGCACGCGCGCCCCGAGGCTTGCCTTGGCGGCGAGCCATGTGGGTGTCATGCCGAGGACGCGTTCCACGGACGCGAGATCGAGCCCCTCCCCGTCGGGGAGCATCAGCCCCGCGCTCGCCGCGTTGCCGCGGTCCGCACCCCCCGCGCCGTGGTCCGCCGCGAGGTGGGCGTAGCCAAAGAACACCTCGTCCGCGCCTTCGCCGCTCAGGGCGACGCGCAGGCCGTCCCCTTGGATCCGGCGGCTGAGGAGGAACTTCGCGGCCACATGGTGATTGACACAGAGGTTCTCCCCGTGGGCGACGGCTTCGGGAAGAGCTCCGAGAAGATCGTCCGTTGAAAGGTCCACGACCCGGTGATCCAGGTCGAGGGCCCGGGCGCTCTCCGCCGCGAGCCCGGACTCGTCGTAGACCCCGCCCCCGCGAAAGCGAACGGTGTAGGCGGGAAGGCGCGCGCCGAGGGACTCCCTGGCGAAGGCGGCGACCGCGGTCGAATCGAGGCCGCCGCTCAGGAGGGTGCACACAGGAACGTCACCCCGCAGCCGGTCTTGGACCGCGGACCTGAGGGCCTCGCGCACGGCGCCAGGCGCGTCTTCTTCGCCCTGCTCGGCCGCCTCGACCCCGAGCCCCGCGAAGGACGTCGAGACCACGAGCTTTCCGTTGCCCACGGTGCAGGATCCACCCGGAGGGAGCTCTTGCACGCCCTCGAAAAGCGTGGTGCCAGGGGCGGCGTACTGCAGGCTCAACGCCAGGCCAAGGGCGTCCCTGTCCCAGGCCGGCGCCTTGCCCGCCGCGAAGAGGGCCTTCGCCTCGCTCGCGAACGCCCACCCGGTCGCGGTGCGGGCGTAGAGCAGCGGGCGCACGCCAAAGGGGTCGCGCGCGGCAAAGAGCCTCTGGCGGGTCTCGTCCCAAAGGACGAACGCGTACTCGCCGCGCAGGTGCTGAACGCAGTCGGTGCCGTATTCCCGGTAGAGATGCACGAGGAGCTCCGAATCGCTCTTCGTGCGAAAGCGGCGCCCCCTGGCCTCGAGGTCCCGGCGTAGCGCGGCGTCCCCATAGAACTCACCGCTCACGGAGCAGACGATCGAGCCGTCTTCGCTTGCGATCGGCTGCGCTCCTCCCGCTAGGTCCACGGTGGCGAGCCGGCGATGGCCGAGGGCGCACCGTGCCCCTTCCCAGTCACCCGCGCCGTCGGGCCCGCGGTGGCGAAGGGCGTCGAGGCCGAGTTGGATCCTCGCGGTGCGCGCGGGGCCCGCGGGCTCGACGAGGGCGAGGATGCCACACATCAGCCGGGCGCCAAAAAGACCTTGGTGCTTTCCGATTGCCGCGCTGTCTCTTATACACATCTGACGCTGCCGACGATATGCAGTGTGTAGATC
>CAJXRJ010000488.1 GCA_913058555.1 uncultured bacterium | reverse complement strand
GAGATCATGCCTAGTCTCGTGGGCTCGGAGATGTGTATAAGAGACAGGCCCTCAACGGATCCTCGATCCCGACATGAACACCACGCAGAGGCGCGCGGGTCGCCGCATCGATGACGGACAGGACATTGCTCGGCAAGCGAGCGACGTGCAGCTCGAGTTCCGCAATGTCGTGGGGGAATGGCCTCGACTGCGCCGACGGGAACCCGCTGGAGGAGGTGCCGATGAAGGCAAACGAGTCGCCGTCGAATCGCGCGCGGTCGAACTTGAATCCGGGCGTGTACCCCGAGACCTGACGGACTTGTCCGAGGTTGAAGGGGACGCTTGGCAGGGGCTGCACTTCTGGCTTTGCCCTCTCCGCTTCGAACTGGAACTGGCCACCGACGACCATGACCTCGACCGATCGCCATTCCCCGTCCGCGTAGTAGTGACCGCGCATGGAACCCGTGAGTTCCTCGGGGCCCGCGGCGCGTGCGACCACGCGCCCCGTCAGGGCATTGGCCTTGGCGCCGCTGGACTTCGCCTTGTCCGCGGGGACGAGTTCGCGGTCGGCGGCCACCCGCGAACGAAGCTGGGGGGGAAGGCCAGGAACGGGGTCCAGGGTAGAACGGTCTACCGAGGCGTTCGCCCCATGCGGCTCCCATGCGCCCACGGCACTTCCCAGGCTGCTCTGGGGCGAAGGGACAAGCTGAAGGAGCAGTCCGATCACCAGGAGCAGTGCCGCGAGAGCGGCGAGTGCCCACGGGAGTTTTCGGGCCTTTAGTTGGGTCTTCATGGGTCACAGGAGGCCAACGGGACCGTAGCAGAGACTCCCGCCTGGGGCGTGCTAGGCTGATGTCCACGGGCGGGTTCGTCCTTCACTAGCCGCGATGGGCCCCCGGGGCTACCCGATCCAACCCCACGACGAGGACCGAATGCCCGAGACCACGATGGCGCAACTCCTGGAGCGGGTCCAAGGCTGCCGGGTCTGTGAGGCCTCCCTGGAGCATGGGGTTCGGCCGGTGCTCCAGGTGAGCGAGAAAGCGCGCGTATTGATCGCGGGTCAGGCGCCTGGCCGACGCGTGCATGAGTCCGGGGTGCCGTTTGACGATCCGAGCGGAGATCGGCTGCGCGACTGGATGGGGGTGTCACGCGAGGAGTTCTACGACCCCGAGAAGGTCGCGATTCTGCCCATGGGATTCTGCTACCCGGGGACGGGACGGTCGGGGGATTTGCCGCCGCGGAGGGAGTGCGCGGAGGAGTGGCGCGGCGAGCTCATGGGGCGGCTCGCGTCTGTCCACCTCACCCTCGTGATCGGGCAGTACGCGGCTAAGTGGCACCTGGGCAGCGGCGGCGCCAAGCTCACCGATCTCGTGAAGTCGTGGGCGGACTATGCGCCCGCCCGCATTCCGCTCCCGCACCCAAGCCCGCGCAACAACATCTGGCTTGCGAAGAACCCGTGGTTCGAAAGCGACGTGCTTCCCTCGCTCAAGGGCCTTGTGGCCCAGGCGCTCCGCTAGGCCCTTTGATCTACGTGCGAGGCCGCGTCCCGAGGAAGTCGCCGAGGCGGGTCAGCGCTTCGGTGAGGCGCTCCTCCGAGAGGGCGTAGGAAAGTCGGATGTGGTTCGGGGCGCCGAAGACTGTGCCGGGGACGGTCGCGAGGGCTTTGGATTCGAGCAGGTCCTTCGCGAGGCCGTCGGCGCCACGGTCGTCGAACCACGGCGATACATCGGGGAAGGCGTAGAACGCACCGCGGGGTTTCGGGCCCTTGAGGCCAAGGCGGTCGAGGCCCGCGCCGATGAGGAGGCGGCGTCGGTCGAACTCGGCGATCATGTCAGCCACCTCGGCGGGGTCCTCCTCGAGGCATGCCTGGTAGGCGAGCTGCGAGATGTAGTTGGGGCAGCCGGAGATCTGGCTCTGGATGTCGGCCACGGCCTTGGTCACGTGGGGGGCCGCGGCGAGGAATCCCATGCGGTAGCCGGTCATGGCGAAGACCTTGCTCGCCCCATCCACGAGGATTGTGCGGTCCGCCATTTCCTGTGAGTGGGCAGCGGGGGAGACGTGGCGGGCGCCGTCGAAGACGAGGCGCCCATAGATCTCGTCGGAGATGAGCCAGAGATCGTGCTCGATGACGATCTCGCAGAGCGTGCGGATCTCTTCTTCGGTCCAGACGTAGCCCGAGGGGTTGCTCGGGGTGTTCAGCATGATGCCGCGCGTCTTGGGGCCCACGGCGGCTCGGATGGCGGCGAGATCCGGGGCGCAGGATCCGTCCGGAAGGGGCGCGACTTGCACGGGGCGGGCGCCGGTGAAAAGGACCTGCTCGTCGTAACTGCCCCAGACCGGTGCCAGCAGCAGCACCTCGTCTCCGGGCCCCACGAGGGCGAGGAGCGCGTGGGAAAGGGCGTGCTTGGCGCTGTGGCAGATCACGACGTTCTCCGCCGCGTACGGCGTGCCGCGCTCGCGCTTCAGGCAGTCGGCGGCGGCGGCCCGCAGGGACATCAGGCCGCCGGCGGGGGTGTACTTGACCTTGCCACTGTCGATGGCGGCGTGGGCGGCGTTCCTTGCGGCCGCAGGGGCGTCGAAATCCGGCTCGCCCACGGCCATATTCACCACGTCCAACCCTTCGGCGGCCATGGCCTTGGCGGTCGCGGCGAGGGCCAGGGTGGCGGAAGGGGAAATGGCGGCGGCCCGGGCGGAGATCTGGAGGGGGGTCGGCATGTCGCTGGGCATCTTCGGGACTCCGGGCCCGGCTTGGGAGATCAGCTCGGGAAATTGCGGAAGGCCGGGGTCCGTCCGTCGTCCACCTCCCGAGTGCCGGCCCAAGAGCACCCGCGGAGGCGCGAGAAGCGCCAGCCACCGATGTCGTCAGGCCGGGGAGTCCTTAGGATGCTCCCCAACGTCCCAGTTTCGTCCTTCTAAGACCCCCTCCGACCATGAGCCGCAAGAAGCGCGTCCTCCGCGCGGGTTGCATCACCCTCTTCGTCATCGCGTTCGTTGGCTACTTTGCCTTCTCGACGTTCTTCTTCTCGCCCCACGAGGGCCGGTTCAGGGGCCCGATCGCGGGACTGATTCCGCGGGATGTGGACGTTTACCTGGCGCGGGCCGACCTGCAGGCGGCCTTCGATGGCTTTCCGAAGCTGGCGATCCAGGATGACGTCGCGGACAACCCCGCAGTGAAGACCTTCTTCAGCTCGCCCACCTGGGACGAGTTCAATAAGAAGAACAACGTCGACAAGACCTTGGCGGATATCGAGGAGCAGCTCTCCCAGATCCCCCTAGGGCTCGACATCCTCGGGATCATCGGCGGCAAGGAAGTGGCGTTGGCCGCCGAGTTCACGGGGAGTAAGGCGGAGGACACGGAGTGGGCGGTTTACGCCCGGGCCTCGTTCCTCGGCAAGCTCGCCGTTTCTTCCCTCAAGCACCCGGGCCTCATCGGCCTCGAGAAGCAAGGCTTGACGGCGGCCCAAGACGGGGACGTGATCACCCTGACCGGGGCGAAGCTGAAGGCGCCGATCCACGTGACGCGCATTCGCGATGTCATCGTGGCGGGCACTTCGCGAAGCCTCGTGGATCGTGCGCCTGCCCTCGAGCTTGCGCGGTCGGAGGACTCGCTCTTCATGGGCGCTCCGTACGCAGATTCTATCCAGCGGGTCGAGCGCAACGAGAAGAAGCGCGACATCGAAGTACAGTTCAACGTGCGCAAGATGCGCGAGGCGTGGAACCTCTCGAAGCCGTGGCCTGACCCCGCGTCCGAGCAATTCGGTTCGGCGTTCATGGGCCGGCTCCTGCCCATGATGGCGGTGCGCCGGGTCCTCGGCGTGATCGACTTCGATGAGGGGCTTTCCCTGGACCTGGCCGGCGAATTCTCGTCGGAGATGATCAAGGGCGAGCAGGCCGCGGTGTACCGCGCTAAAGGGTTCAACAAAGAGGAGCTCAGCAAGGTCGCCCAGCTCGCGCCGGCGGATGCGACGATCTTCGTCTACGTCCGGGGCCCCGTGGGTACGTTCCTGCGCATGGTGCTGGAATCGATGGAACCCGCCGCGCGGGACAACCTCGACGCCGTGTGCCAGAAGGCCCGATACTCCGGCGTTGACGAGGTGGTCAACATCCTCGACGACGCGCTCCTCGACAGGCTCGCCTTCATCGCCCGGCCCAACGATTGGGGCGACGAGGACGACATGCAGATCGACCCAGACACTGGCGAGAAGGTCTACGTCGGCCCGCCCAAGGACGGTGAGCCGGTCTTCGCGTGGTCCATCATCGGCTGGATCCAGAACGAGAGCGCCCTCGAGGAGATGCGTGACCGGTTCGGCAACGCGGGTCCGATGATCGGCCTGCAGGGCCGCAACCCAGGCGACAACGGCTTCTTCAAGAACCGCATCGGCGGCGGCCTCGCCGTTCACGAGTTCTGGTCGCAGCTCATCCCAGGCACCGGGCACATCGCGCAGATCAACTACGACAAGAAGCTGATCATCTCGAACCGCTACAAGCTGGTGGACGTCATCACGCGCAACGCGGTGGGGCAGGGCGCCGCGAACTCGCGCTTGAATGGCCGCACGGACTTCCAGTTCAAGCTCGGGGACTCGAGCCCCACGGCGAGCGTCGCCATGTGGTTCAACCCCGCCACTGGCAAAGACATCATTCGCTCCCAGGCGGCGGTGATCGCGGAGAACCGCATCAAGGACTCGATCGACTATCGCACCGAGCGACCAAAGATCGAGCGTCAGGTCAGCAACACCGGTTTCGGTGGGCGCAACCGCAACACGTTGACAGCCGATGAGGCCCTCAACTTCGACAAGCTGGTCGATGAGGAAATGGGGATCTTCCGCCAGCGCGTGGTGGAGGAGAATCTGCCCAGGGAACTGGCGGACGTGGACCGCATGATCACCTACCTGGAGGCGCTCACGGGGGCCCTCAGCATGGTGCGGCTCGACCCGAAGAGCTTCGACATCACGATTCGCGCCAGCACCCCCTACGCTGGACCCGGCCAATAGGGGAGCCGCGAAAGGCGCGTCAAGCGCTCATGCCGCCTGATCGGTCGCGCCTCTGGGTGCCGTCCGGTCGGGCGGCGTTTTTGTCCCCAGGGGGCTCGCACCCTGGAGGATCCTCCCTGAGGAGGGCACCTTTCGGGTGGCTGCAGCCACCTGGGAGCATCTGCTCGCGGCCACAGGACCCCTCTCGGAGCGAAGAGAACCCTTCCAAGGTGACTTCGAAGAATGGGTACGCATCCCCGTAAGTGTCGGCGGGGGCGTGCCCTTTGCCTGGCGTGGTCAGTTGGGGCCCTGCACGGGGAGAATCCGCCCCAAGCGACCGTGCCGGAACGGCTTGGGAAAGGGCAAACCCAAAGTGAGGGGCCAAGTCGGAATCCTTCCCTGTGGGGAGAGAAGGTCGCGACGCAAGAGCAATGGTGCCCGGGACTGGAATCGAACCAGCACGGGTTTTACCCCACCAGATCCTTAGTCTGGCGCGTCTACCAATTCCGCCACCCGGGCATGCTCCTGCGTCGCGTTGTCAACGAGGAGCTGGCGGTGGCTCGACTCGTCGGCGAGGAGGATAGGGAGGTCGGGGCCGGTGGGCAATAGAATGGGGCAAGAATTGCATGGGAGCCGTGGGCTCGGGGGCTACTTTGCCTTTCCACGGCCCGCTGAAGCCTCGTCCGACCTGTCGGACGAGGTGCCAGAGGCCCCGCACCACCCCTTCCGAACCGCAACAGAATCCATGTCCACGCTTAAAGGACACGCTCTCATCGGGCAATCCGGCGGCCCCACGGCCGTCATCAATCAGAGTCTCGTCGGCCTCGTGGAACGCTGCGTCGAGCACCGCGACATCACTGGGGTTTACGGCGCCCTCAACGGAATCCGCGGGATCATCGAGGAGCTGTCTCTTATACACATCTGACGCTGCCGACGATATGCAG
>CAJXRJ010000487.1 GCA_913058555.1 uncultured bacterium | reverse complement strand
CTCGGAGATGTGTATAAGAGACAGAGCTGGACCTGGGAATCGCGTTTCGACGAAGGCAGCCAGCCCCAGGCCAGCTACTCCCTTTCGGCCGGAACCCACACGCTGTCCTTCTCGGGCCGCTCCTTTGGCTTCAAGATCGACAAGATCCACCTCTACCTCCCTGGTGCCCCCGGCGCCACGGACCCGAATAGCCCCGAGTCCCCGCAGCGCTTCGGCACGAGCTACTGCTCGGCCAACCCGAACAGCGCCGGCTCGGTGTCGTCCATCGTCGCGATCGGTAGCCCGACCGCTGTGGACAACAGCCTGACCTTGATCGTCAACGGCCTGCCCCAGAACCAGTTCGGCATCTTCATCGCCAGCGATCTGGAGGACTTCATTCCGAACCTCGCGGGCACGTCGGCCAATCTTTGCATCCAGAACCCCGGCCGCTACGGCCAGATTCTGAACTCGGGTGGCAGCGGCTCGGTCTCGACTTCGATCGACCTCACGAGCATCCCACGCCCCACCGGTACCGTCGCGGCCATGGCCGGGCAGACCTGGCGTTGGCAGTTCTGGCACCGCGACGGCGCCAGCGCCAACATGAGCCGCGGCATCCGTGTCCCGTTCATCTGAGCACCGTGGCGCCCCCCGCCACTGAGGCGGAGAGGGCGCCCGCGATGGGGATCTGGTCCGAGACATCGATGGAATAGATCCGGCACCATCACGTAACTAAGCGACGGGGGCTCATTGAGTCCCCGTCGCTTTCTATTTTAGGTGGGCCTCCCCGGCCCCCTCCCATGTCCGAAGTCACCCGCCTCCTCCAAGCACTTCGCGCCGGCGACGGTGACGCTAGTGATGCCTTGATCGAGACGGTCTACGGCGAGCTACGGCGCCTGGCAGCCTCCAAGCTGGCGCGCGAAAGGGCCCAGACCCTCGACGCGACGGCGCTCGTCCACGAAGCATGGATGCGGATCGCTGGGAAGGACGTCGAGGGACCCATGGGGCTCGAGTTCGAGAATCGGGCTCATTTCCTCGGAGCGGCCGCCGAAGCCATGCGCCGGATCCTCATTGAGCGCGCCCGGCGCAGGATGAGCCTCAAGCATGGCGGCGCCCATACGCGAGAGGCCGTGGAGCCCGACCAGCTCGTCGCGTTGCCCCCCACGGTCGATGTCCTCGCCCTTGACGAGGCCCTCAAGAGCCTCGCCCTGGAGGCCCCTGACAAGGCCCGCGTGGTCGAGCTTCGCTTTTTTGGGGGCCTGTCCATCGTGGAGGCCGCGGAGGTCATGGGCGTCTCCCGTGCCACCGCCGACCGGGCCTGGGCCATCGCCCGGGCCTGGCTCTTCAAAGAACTCCAAGCGCCCCATACTTCGAGCGGGTCCGGCGGTCCGTCATCGGTGAAGTTGCACGCTCCCAAAGCCGGGCCCCCTGAGGACCATTCCGGAAGTACGAACGGGAGGCGGCCATGACCGATACCACAGACGAGGATCCCAAGCTTGGCCCAGAGAGCGAGGGCCAACGGCGCCGGTTCCCCATGAAGGCCATCGAGGCGCTGTTCCACGGGGCCCTGGATAGGCCCTCCGGCTCCCTTCGCGAGTCGTGGCTGAGGGGAGCAACCGGCGGCGACGAGGGGCTGTTCGGCGAGGTGCAGGCCCTGCTGGCCGCCCACGAGACGGTCGACAACTTTTTGGACGGGGGCCCACTCCTTCGGTTCGACCCAAAGAACGACGACGCCCATGAAGCTGAGGTCGATGCAGGTGTCGGAGCGGTGCTGGGCCCCTACCGATTGATCGAATCCCTTGGCGAAGGCGGTTTTGGGGTCGTCTATCGGGCCGAACAGACCGAGCCTGTCAAGCGCGAGGTGGCCCTCAAGATCATCAAGCTTGGGATGGACACGCGTCAGGTCATCGCCCGCTTCGAAGCCGAGCGCCAAGCCTTGGCGCTGATGGATCACCCCTCGATCTCCAGGGTGCTCGATGCTGGTTCAACCGAGGGCGGCCGCCCGTACTTCGTCATGGACCTCGTTCCCGGCGAGGACCTCACACGCTTCTGCGATTCGGAGGCCCTGAGCATTCGCGAACGGTGCGGAGTCTTCCTGGATCTGTGCTCGGCCGTTCAGCACGCGCACCAACGGGGCATCATCCACCGGGATCTCAAACCCTCGAACGTGTTGGTGGCTCGGATCGAGGGCCGTGTACTGCCCAAGGTCATCGACTTTGGCATTGCCAAGGCGACGACGGAGACGCCCGCCGAAGATGCCGCGCCGGGTGAGGGATTGCGAACGGAGATGGGCCAGGTGATCGGTACGCCGGTCTACATGAGCCCCGAGCAAGCCACGGGCAAGACCGACATCGACACCCGCACGGACGTCTATTCCCTGGGTGTCATCTTCTACGAGCTCCTTTGTGGTGAGGCCCCTATCTCATCGGTGGAGATCCGCGACCAGGCGATGGCTGGAACCCTGGGTGCCTTTTTGGAATCCCATGTGGCCCCGTTGCCATCGATGGCCCTCGCCGCTGCGGGCGACGCGGCCAGCCGAGCGAAAGCGCGGGGCGGCGCCCTGACGGAAGTTCGCTCCAGCGTGCGGGGCGACATGGACTTCATTGCGCTGCGGGCCCTGGAGTCGGAACGGGAGCGCCGCTACGAGTCGGCGGCCGACCTGGCCCGTGACGTTCGCAATGCCCTCGCCAATAGGCCCATTGCGGCCAGCCCGCCAAGCAGCATCTACCGGGCCCGCAAGTTCCTGCGGCGGCACCGCATCGCCGCTGGAGCGGCAGCGGCGGTCCTGGTGGCCACCCTCGGTGGCCTGGTGGTCGCATGGGATTCCCTGCGGGCACGGCGCAATCAGGCGGACGTTCTGTCCACCCTATTTCGGGCGGCCACCCTCACCACGCCGGGTGATGTGAACGAAGCCGTCGGCGGTGTGGAGAAGAAGGCGGTGGACGCCTACGGTCCCGATGACCCCATGGTCGTGTACGCCCTCGCCATGGTGGCTACGCGGCTGGAGCGTGCCGGCGCCATGGGCCCGGCGCTCGAGGCCCGCGAGCGCATGCTGGCCACGGCCATTCGTATCCACGGGGAACGATCGAGCGAGGTTCTCTTTGCGCGCAGCGCGGTGGGGAATCACTTGGCCCGCGTGGGACGACCGAAGGAAGCCAAGGACCAGCTCACCCAGGCCGTTCAGCTCGACGAAACCCTCAGCCCACCCGGAACGCCCTTCATCAACGCTTCCAGGCTGGAGCTCGCCCGCCTTGCGATTGAGGAAGGCAATCTTGAGCTCGCAGAGTCCCTCGTCTCGAAGGCCGACTCGATAGCCCGTGCGCTTGCGCCCCGCGACCGACGCATGCGCGCCGACGCGCTGCAGGCCTTGATCAATGTCTATACCCGAGCGGGAGCCAATTCCCGGGCACGCGAGACGTGGAAGGAGCTCTTTGGGGTCCTCGAGCAGCTCTCGACGGAGACCAGTACCGCCCTGCCCCGAGAGCGCGTGCGCTGCGGCCGGTGGCTGGCCACCGTTGGGCGATCCGAGGAGTCCGCCATGGAGCTGGTCCTCGCTCTCAGGGCGATCCGACAGATCCCTGACCATCCCCTGGAACTTGAGTTTGAAGCACTTCACAGCTTCAACGAGGTCGCCTCGGACCTGCCCCGATTCCCACCCCAGCTCGCGGACAACGAACTACAGCGTGAGTTAGTCCTGGCTGAGGAACTCTTTGATGCGGACACAGCCGCGTTCCAAGAGTCGCTCCGGCGAGTCGCCCAGCACTACGAGAGGCGCGGGGAGGTGGCGGAGGAGCTTCGTATTCTGCTGCGGCTGTATCGGACCCTCGCCGACACCGGGGCCACGCGGAATCGCAAAGCCCAGCTCGACGTCCTGGCGGGGCTTCTGGGGTCCAAGGCCATGACTATCCGAGGCCTTGATCGCCTTGAAACCGACGATTACAAGGTGGCCGCCGACGCGATTGCGCTCGCGATTGAACGCCAGCCGGGATCGACCGCGTTGCTGCTCGCGCAGATTGAGCTTTATGCTCGATCCGGCAACCCCCTCAAGACGTTCCGCCTCATGGAGGAGCTCGTTGACAGCAACAGCGTCGACCCGGAGCACCCAATGTTCATGGCCCTGCGTGCCGTGGCCTATCACGGGTCGTCGACGAACGACGACCGCGCCAAGGTGCTCATACGGGAGGCGGCAGCGCTCAGTCAGAGCCCCCGCTACATGGGGGTTCCTGGTCTGCAAGAGACCATTCAATGGGCCTCCGGCTTGATCCTCATGGGCGACGGTCAGGAGGGCGGCGAAGAGTCCGATGAGTAGGCCGCGTCCGGTTGCCCTCGACGATCAGATGTCGGTGCGCCGGGCGCCTCCGCGGGAGTCCCCGGGGGCTAGTCTCGTCCCGCGACGGTGAACCCAGCGCGCTCAAACGCGGCGCCCAGATCCTTGCGCACCAGAAGGTTGAAGTACCCGCCGGTCCCCGGATGGCGGATCGAAGCCGCAGCGAACTCCAGGGCCACCGCCTCGGCGGTGCTGGTGTCCAATGGCGGCGGCCCGAGGAAGGTCAGGCTGCGTACGGGATCCGAAAGGAGCCGGACGAGTTCTGCATCTCCCATAGGTCCCTGAACCGCCCCGGGCGTCGCCCACGGGAGCGGCCTGGAGGGGCTCACGTCGAGGAAAAGAGCACCCGCCCGCCGCCGCACCGCTTCCCCGACAGCGTCACGCCCAAAGAGGACTTGTCCATCCCACGGCATGCGCGCCAGCTCTCTGTCGGTGATCCCCGTGAGATCCAGCACTGCCGCCTCGGGCTCATACCAACGGAATCGCTGGGCGTGGCGGTGGGCGAAGACTTCCCCCCCCAGGGCAAGCACGACCTTGCGGAAGACCTCTGGGTCCCCCCGAAAGGTCTCCTCACCGGATGGGCCCAGGCGCAAGGTCTGAACCAGCGATCTTGGCCCAACCGGGCCGCTAGGCAGTGCCGACGGAACTTGGAGGACGCAGGCAAGGGTTCCTGCGGCGAAGGAAATCCCCCTCAGGTGTCGAGCATGGCAAGCCATCGCCAGCCATGCCGGGGCTGCAAGGGGCAGCGCCAGTCTCGTCCCGAGGTACGAGTCTCCGCCGGAGAAGACGACGATCGCTGCGGCCGTTAGGGAGAGGGCCACGAGCCAGCTCCCCGCCGTCCCTTCGTCCCTGCCAACGGCAACCGGGCTGGGCCCGTCGTCCGAAACGCGCGAGGCTGCCCGTTGACTCCACGCAACAAAAGCGCACCAAAGACCCGCGCAAACCAAGAGAAGCCACCCAAGTCCCTCTGGCGTGTGAAGCACCCCATCCATGTACCCGGCGCCGTCCCGCCACTCGGAAACAACGCTATCCGATCGCTTGGCGAAGTACGCGTTGGGAGCCCATGAGCGATAGACCGCCCATCGAATCACCGTGACGGCCGCTGGGATCGCGAGGGCAGCGAGTGCCTGAAGCCGCCAGGACACTCGCGTCCCGCGGGCGGCAAGCAGCCAAGCGGCTGGCGCGAGGGCCAAGCCCTCCGGCCTGGCGAGGCAGACGAGCAGGGCGGCACCAAAGGCCCGCCTCGGCATGCGATGCACCGCCAAGCCAAGCAGCGCCACCCAGACCATGGCGAACAGCGGCCCCTCCAACCGGTAGGAGGCGGACTCCACGAGCCCCAAGGAAGTCGCGAAGCCGATGGTGGCGATGAACGGAATCGGCCACGGCCGTCTGAGCTTGGCTGCGGTCCAGGCGAAGAGGAACACCGAGAGGCACAGCCAAGCAAGCGAGACCCAACCCGCTAGCTCGAGTGGGTCGGCCTCCGGGGCCCAGACCAGGGCCGCTCCCTTGACCATTACGTCCAGGGCACTCGTGCTGCCTTCGACCGCGGGCCGCCCAAGTTCCACGCCCGCCCCCATGGGAGCGATGCCCCAC